>JABCYT010000133.1 GCA_013290035.1 Alphaproteobacteria bacterium | reverse complement strand
ATCGCCGGTTCCGCTGGATCGTGGCCGACGTGCCGCGCGGCGATCCGGTGATCCAGCGCCAGGTGATCGAGGCCGCGACGGACATCCTGCTGATCACCGACCTGTCGCTGCCCGGCGTGCGCGACGCCGTGCGCCTGCAGCAGCTCGTGCAGGAGGTCGCGCCCACCGCCCAGCTGCGCATCGCCACCAGCGGCGCGATCGACGCCCGGCGCTCGGCGGTCAAGGTCGACGACGTGGCGCGCACGCTGAAACGCAAGGTCGACTGCCAGATCCCGGCCGATTCCGGCGCAGCCCTTGCCGCGGTCAATTTCGGCAAGCCGATCTCGGAGGCAGCACCGAACAGCGCCATCGTGAAGGCGCTGAGGCCACTCGTCTCCGGTCTCGACCAGCCGGGCGGCGTCGAGCGCGATGCCAGGAAGGCCACCAGCCTGTTGGTCCGGTTCGGGCAACGCATGAAGAAGAAATAGGGGACGATGTTCGGTCTGCGCAGCAAGAAGCCGGAGACGGTGGAGGCGGCCGAGGCGGCGGTTGGCCCGCTCGATCGCCTCGGTCGACGCGCTTCGGCCGAGGCGCGCGCCGGCGCCCAGGCCGCTTCCGTCGGCAAGGAAGGCCGCCTTGCCTCGGTCGCGGCCACCTTGCAGGCGGCCGTGGCGCCTCGTTTGCGCGAGATGGTGAGGGCCGGCGCACCGGCCGGCGAGATCACCCGCCAGGCAGGCCAGCTGGCGCAGCTCCACTTCCGCACTAACGGCGTACTGCTGGCGCCGCTCGAGCTTCGCGGCTACGTCGCCGACGTGCTGCGCCCGGTGCTGCCGGCGACCAGTTTCGCCGAGCCGGCGACGCCGGCCGACGGCCCGACCCCGCCCGCCATCGCGCCGGCGGACGTAGTCGCCGCGGTGCCGACGCCCGACCTGTCGGAGCGCCTGCCGCAGGCGGCGCCGGCGGTCGTGCTGGCGCCGCAGCCGCGGCCGGCCGAGGCGCCCAGGCTCGAAGGGGCCAAGCTCGTGGCTCGATCAGAAGCGGCCAAGCCGACAAGCAAGCTGTCACGCAGCAAGGTCGACCAGGCGCGACGCGTCATACAGCCCCTGGTGATGAGCCGCATCGACCTCGCGGCGGCCGTCAGCCTGCCGCGCAAAGAACTGGTGCGCCAGCTCGAGGGCCTGGTCGGCGAACTGCTGGCCGAGCACCGACACCAGCTCAACCGGCCGGAGCAGGTCGATCTGGTCTACCAACTCGTCAACGACATGATGGGTCTGGGGCCGCTCGAGCCGCTGCTCGAGGACGACGGCATCACCGACATCATGATCAACGGTCCCAAGCAGATCTACATCGAGCGGCACGGCAAGCTCGACCTCACGTCGATCACCTTCGAGGACAACGCCCACCTGTTGAACATCTGCAACCGCATCGTCAGCCGTATCGGCCGTAGGGTCGACGAATCGAGCCCGATCTGCGACGCCCGCCTTCTCGACGGCAGCCGCGTCAACATCATCATCCCGCCGCTCGCCATCGACGGCGCCTCGGTGTCGATTCGAAAGTTCGGCAAGCGCCAGATCGGCTTCGATCAGATGGCCCAGCAAGGCAACCTCTCGCCGGCCATGGCGACGCTGCTGCGCATCGCCGCGCGTTGCCGACTGAACCTGGTCGTATCGGGCGGCACGGGTTCGGGCAAGACGACCATGCTGAACGCGCTGTCGGGAATGATCGACAACGGCGAACGCGTGGTGACCATCGAGGACGCGGCGGAGCTCCGCATGCAGCAGCCGCACGTCGTGCGCCTGGAGACGCGGCCGTCCAACCTCGAAGGCAACGGCGAGGTCAGCATGCGCGACCTCGTGAAGAACGCGCTGCGCATGCGGCCCGACCGCATCATCCTGGGCGAGGTGCGCGGTCCGGAGGCGATCGACCTCTTGCAGGCGATGAACACCGGCCACGACGGCTCAATGGGCACACTGCACGCCAACCGCCCACGGGAGGCGCTGACCAGGCTCGAGAACATGGTGACGATGGGCGTGGCCAGCCTGCCACCCAAGGCGATCCGCACCCAGATTGCGGGGTCGCTGCAGCTGATCGTGCAGATCAGCCGCATGCGCGACGGCGTGCGCCGCGTGACGCACATCACCGAGGTCATGGGCATGGAAGGCGACGTCATCATCACCCAGGACCTCTTCACCTACGAGTTCAAGGGCGAGACCGCCGATGGCCGCCTGAGCGGTGCCTTCAAGAGCTCGGGCCTGCGCCCGTACTTCCTGCCGCGCGCCGCCTACTACGGCCTCGACAAGGTGCTGATGGAGGCAATGGCATGAGGAGGCGGGCATGACGGGCGCGGAGGGCGGCCTCGATCTTGTGTCGGTGACGATCCTCATCACGAGCGGCCTCACGCTCACCTTTGTTGCGCTCTCGCTGGTGTTCGGCGGCTTCTTCGCCGAGCGCCGCCTGCGCGACCGCCTCGAGGATATCGAGACGCGCGCGCGCACGGGCGCGCGGCCGCTGCAGATGGCGACGCTGCGGCGGGTCGAAAAGGCGGGGCGGCTGCCGACGCTCGACAAGCTCCTGTGGCGCTGGTTCCCCAACGCCAGCAAGGTCCGCCGCAAGCTCCAGGCCTCGGGCATGAACCTCACCTTGGGCGACTATGCCTTCCTCTCGATCGCGATCGCCGTCGCGGTGGCTTTCCTGCTTCACTTCGTGCTCGAGCTGTCGCCGGCGATCACGCTGGGCGGCGCATTCGTGACCGGTGTCGGCCTGCCCAACCTGTGGCTCACCCGCTTGGCGAAGAAGCGCGCCCTGCGCTTCAATCTCCTGTTCCCCGAGGCGATCGATCTGATGGTTCGCGCCTTGCGCGCCGGCCTGCCGGTGCAGGAGGCGATCGCCAACGTCGCGCGCGACATCAAGGAGCCGGTTGGCGGCATATTCCGCCGCGCCCAGCAGGAGATGCAGCTCGGCGCGCCGATCGAGGCCGCGCTTTGGCGCGTCGCCAGGACGGTCCTGACCGACGAGTTCAACTTCCTGATCGTCGCCATGTCGATCCAGCGCGACACCGGCGGCAATCTCGCCGAGACCCTGGCCAACCTCAGCTCCCTGCTGCGCGCCCGCCAGCAACTCCGTCTCAAGATCCGTGCCTTCTCCTCCGAGGCGCGCGCGACCATGCTGATCATGACCGGGCTGCCGTTCCTGGTCGGTGGCGGCCTGTTCCTGATTTCGCCGAAGTACATGAACCCGCTGTTCTTCACCGAGACCGGCCAGATGGTGGCCGCGGCCGCCGCCTGCAGCATGGGCGTCGGAATCTTCATCATGAACAAGATCGCGACCATCAAGGTTTGACGGCAACCATGGACCTTGCCGGCGCCGAACAGATCTTCACCGCCGTCTCGGCAGCCGCCGCGTTCGTCACGTTCTGGGCGCTGTGGTCGGCGTTCGCCGTACAGCCGCCGATCGAGGGCCGGCTGGGCGCATTGCGCACGCGTCGCATGAAGACGCGCAGCGAGCAGGCAGGACCGGCCAAGCCTTCTCCCAAGGCGACGTCGCTCGGCTTCATGCGCCTGCTCGCCGACCGCCTGAACCTGCTGCGCGGCGCGGCCGCCGACCAGACGACGCGCAAGCTGCGCCGCGCCGGATTCGTGTCGCGCGACGCCGCCGTCGTCTACATCTTCATCAAGCTCGCCCTGCCGCTGGCGCTGGGCTTTCTGATGATCCTGCTCACCTCGACCTCGAGCCTGTTCGACGTGCCGGAGAACATGATCCTGCCGATCTGCATGGGCGCCGTGCTCGCGGGTTTCATGCTGCCCGACCTCTACATCAAGAACGTTGCCACCAAGCGGCGGGAGATCCTGACCCTGGTGCTGCCGGAGGGCCTCGACCTGCTGACGATCTGCGTCGAGGCCGGCCTCAGCATCGATGCCGCCTTCCGCCGGGTGGCCAAGGAAATGCGCGATCCGATGCCCGAGCTCTCCGCCGAGTTCGAGATGACCGCCATCGAGCTCACCTATCTGCCGGACCGTCAGCAGGCCCTGGAGAACATGAACGAACGCTCGGATTCACCGGCCATTGCGGCCTTGGTGAACGCGCTCCGTCAGACGGAAAAATACGGCACGCCGCTTGCCAATTCTCTGCGCATCCTGAGCCAAGAGTTCCGCCAGACGCGGGCCTCCAAGGCCGAGGAGAAGGGCGCGCGCATGCCGGCGCTCATGACCGTGCCCCTCATGGTCTTCATCCTGCCGACGCTCATCACCGTCCTCCTGGCGCCGGCCCTCATGTCGACCTTCGCCCTCATGTGAGGAGGGTCGTTTATGCCACGATTTCAAGCAACTATCCCCAACTATTGGGACTTTGGTTGCGATTGACCCCAAGATTTTGTTATCCTTGAGCCGACAGATCCCGCAGCAGCGGGACCGGGCATTTGGGGTTGGAATGAAGCTGGCGCCGATCTTGAGTGCGGGCTTGGCCCTTGTCGTGGCCGCCTGCGGCGCCGATATCGGCGGCGATGCCAGCGGCGACAGTTACGATTCTGCGGTCAAGCAAGCCGACGAAGCCCGCAAATCCGGCAATCTCGATACGGCGATCCCGCTCTACGGTCGCGCCCTGGAGGCCCGGCCCAACGGCGTCGAGGCCAAGCTCGGGCTCGGCCAGGCCTACCTGACGGTCGGCATGAGCGCGGAGGCCGCCGCCTTGTTCCGCGACGTGCTCGACAAGAAGGCAAGCGATCAAGCTGCGCGGCGGGGCCTTGCCCTGGCGCTGATCTCGATGGGGCAGCCCGGCCTGGCCGAGCAGCAGCTCGAGGCGGCGCTGCTGGCCGACGGCCGCGACTACCGCACGCTCAACGCCTATGGCGTGGTGCTTGACATGATGGGCCGTCACGCCGAGGCCCAGGCGAAGTACCGTCAGGGCATCGCGCTGGCGCCGGATTACCTGCCGTTGCGCAGCAACTTCGGCCTGTCGCTTGCGGTCTCGGGACAGCCGCTGGAGGCGATCGCCCAGCTCGTGCCGCTGGCGGCCAGCCTCGCCGCCGATGGCCGGGTGCGCCAGAACCTGGCGCTCGCCTATGCCATGAACGGCGATCTCGAGAGCTGCCTGCAGATCAGTCGCAAGGACCTTGACGAACAGAGCGCCCAACGGCAGCTATCGTATTTCATGCAGCTCCGAGCCCTGCCGATTGAAGCACGCAGCGCCGAATTGCGGCGTAATCCGAATTTCTTCCCGCAATCGAGCGGTGGCGCCTAGACGAGGAGGGATGGCCATGCGGCAATACCGGAACGGCGCGTTGGGTGTCCTGGCTTGCGCAGTCGGATTGACGATGGCATCGGCCGCGCATGCACAGGCGCCGCGCAGCAAGGTCGACATGCCGGCGACGCCGGGCGTTCCCGAATTCCGCGACCCCAAGACCGGGCAGATCTGGACACCGCTCAATGTCGGCCAGCAAAGCGGCCCGCCGACGCCGGCCGACCTTGCCTTCGACCCGCGCGGGCAGGCCGTCTATGTCCGCGGCGTCGTCGTGCAGCGTCCGAGCGTGGTGCCGTTGGATGCCGTACCGATCACGGCCGGACCGACCGTTCCCCTCGTCAACCTCGGCGATGCCACGCTCCGGGCAGTCCCCGGCAAGCGTTGGCAGGTCGTCCTCTACCTCGACAACAACAGCGCCACGACCGTGGTGCCGGTGATCAACTGCCGGTTCACCAACTCCGGCAACCTGGTCGAGGAGACCAACGCGCTGCTGCCCAAGGTCGGCCCCGGCATCCGCGTCGGCCTGACGATCTACGGCCCCAAGGTCGAGCTCTTCGTCGACCGCGCCACCTGCGCGGTGACGTCGCCTTGAGCTAGCCCTGGACCGAGTAGCCGCCGTCGACGGTGATGGCGGCGCCGGTGACGAAGTCGGACGCCGCGGCGGCCAGGAAAACGGCGATGCCGGCAAAGTCGTCGGGCACGCCCCAGCGGGCGGCCGGCGTGCGCTTCAGCACCGACTCGTGCAAACCGGTGATCTGCTCGCGCGCGCGGCGGGTCAGCGCGGTGTCGATCCAGCCCGGCAGGATGGCGTTCACCTGGATGTTGTCCTTGGCCCACGCGGTGGCCATCGCCTTGCTCATCTGGACCATGCCGCCCTTGCTCGCGGCATAGGCGGTGGCGAAGGGGGCGCCGAAGATCGACATCATCGAGCCGATGTTGATGATCTTGCCGGCGCCGCCCTTTTTCATCGCGGGGTAGGCGGCGTGGCTGCACAGGAAGGCGCTGGTCAGGTTACTGTCCATCACCGTGTGCCATTCGGCCAGGGTGTATTGCTCGGGCTGCTTGCGGATGCTCATGCCGGCGTTGTTGACCAGGATATCGAGCCGGCCATGCGCCTTGACCGTGTCGGCGATCAGTGCGCGGCACGATTCCTCCTCGAGCACATCGACCGGGATCGCGCTCGCCTTGGCGCCGGCGCCCTGGATCTGCTTGACGGCGGCCTGGTTCTTGGCGGCGTCGCGGCCCGCCACGACGATCGTGGCGCCCGCTTCCGCCATGCCGAGCGCCATGCCGAGGCCGATGCCGCCGTTGCCGCCGGTGACGACCGCGACGCGGCCGGTAAGATCGAAAAGCTTCATGCCCGGTTCTCTCCCTTCGATTGTGCGTCTGTATAGCGAACGTGTGGAACCGGAAACAGCAGAGACCGTTGGTCCCTCAAGCAGCGAAAAACCGCCGCGGGAGGCTTGAACAATGACCATGTCCGGTCCGCCGGCGGCTTGCATGAGCTACGGGATCGCGCGCGGCATGACGCAAGACGATCGCAGCATGCAGAACGAATTCGCCGCACGCCGGCCGGGCTGACCGGTGGGTGGCGGATAAGGGTGGCGGCGGCCGAAAGGCCGCCGCCATTCTTCTTGTCGGGATTTTGGCGCGGCTACGGTCCGACTTTGGTCGGCGCGCCGTCCTCTTCGAGAACGTCGACGTCGAGCTTGCCCTGCGCCTTCTTCACGTCAGTGAACAGGCTGTGCTCGCCCTCACTCATGCCTTCCTCCGTGGCGACCTGGAGCAGTCGCGCATCGAGTTCCCATTGCTTGAGGATGGCGGTCTTCTCGGCCTTGCTGAGATCCCCGCAGGCAACGACGTCGGCGGGATGCTTGAACACGCTGCTGGGGCTGGTCAGCGCCTTCTTTTTGTCTTCGCTGGCGAGCATGTGGAAGCCTCCGTTAGGGTGAGCCCGGACAACGGCCGGGCGCCCGCGAAAGTTCCGCGCGGCTACTTCTTGTCCTTGGCGGGCTCGCTCTTCTTCTGTTCGCCGGTCTTGGCAGCGTCGCTGTCGATCAGGCCGAGCAGATCGCTGGGCAGCGGCTCGCCCGCGATCTCGTCGTACATGGCGTGCAGTTGCTTCTGCAGCCACAGGTCGAAAGGACGCTCGGTCGGTGCCTTCGTACGCGGCCGCGAAATACCACCACCCCGGCCAGTGCGCGGCTTGTCGTCACTGGCCATGCCGTACTTTCCGGGGAATGAGGGCCATTCCTCGGGCTCGCGCCTGAGCCATTGATCTCTCCCCCAGGGACTGTCCATGATTATACCATACCTTCACGCGACGCTTGAAAGCCGCGTTCAACGCCCGGCCGCGGGGGCCTCGTCGGCTTCGTCCGAAAGATCGCGCTCGCCGCGGGGCTCCGCGCCCGTCGACTGCGGACGGCTGTCGCCTTCCAGCAGCAGGCGCTCCAGCGTATCGCGGGCGCGCGAAATGCGGCTCTTCACCGTGCCAACAGAGACGCCGGTATGCGCGGCAATGACCTCG
>JABCYT010000132.1 GCA_013290035.1 Alphaproteobacteria bacterium | reverse complement strand
CCGAAGGGCGGCCTGCTCGATGCTGAGATCGAAGCGCGTCGCCAATGGCTCGAAGGCGCGCCGCGCCGCCTCGCCGTCGAGGTTCATGGCGCCGCCCAGGAACGCGCCGGGGCGGATGGTGCCGATCACGATGTGGGCGTCGGTCGTGGCGGGCTCGCTGCCGCCTTTGCCGTAGCAGGCCGGTCCCGGATCGGCGCCGGCGCTTTGTGGACCGACCCGCAGCATGCCGCCGTCGTCGACCCAGGCGATCGAGCCGCCGCCCGCGCCGACCGACACGATGTCGAGCACGGGCGTGCGGATCGGCAGCCCGTCGATCTCGCTTTCCGAGGCGAGCGACGGCCGGCCGTCCTGCACCAGGCAGACGTCGGTCGAGGTGCCGCCCATGTCGAAGGTGATGAGGTCGGCGAAGCCCGAGCGCGCCGCCTGCCGAGTCGCGCCGACCACGCCGGCGGCCGGGCCGGAATAAAGCGCGGTGATGGCGCTCTGGCGCATCGCTCCCGCCGGCAGGCGCCCGCCATTGGATTGCATGACCGTGAAGCGGCCCGTGAAACCCGACTCCGCCAGCTTGCTCTCGAAGCGGTGCAGGTAGCCGTCGATCACCGGCTGCACATAGGCCGACAAAAGCGTCGTCGAGGCGCGCTCGAACTCGCGGAACTCGCGCGCCACCTGATGGCTCGAGGTGACCAGCACGCCGGGCAGCGCTTCGGCGATCAACGCCGCCAGCCGTTTCTCATGCGCGGGATTGGCGTAGGCGTTGAGCAGGCAGATCGCGGCCGAGTGATAGCCGCCGGCCCTGAGCGCCGGGATCAGCGTGTTCCTCACCGCGGCTTCATCGAGCGGCTTGATGACCGAGCCGTCGGCGTCGAGCCGCTCCGCCGCTTCGAAGCAGTCCTTGCGGCGCACCGGCGGCGCCGGCTTGGCATAGAAGAGGTCGTAGATGTTGCGCCGGTCGTGGCGCTGCATGAACAGGAGGTCGCGAAAGCCCGCCGTGGCAACGAAGGCCACCGCCGCGCCCTTGCGCTCCAGCACCGCGTTGGTGGCAACCGTCGAGCCGTGGCCGAGATCCTCGATGCGCGCGAGATCGATGCCCGAGGCGGTGAGGGCCGCGAACGCGCCGATGTCCGGGCTCCTGGGCGTGCTTGGCACCTTGGTGACGACCACCCTGCCGCCGTCCACCGCCACCAGGTCGGTGAAGGTGCCGCCGACCTCGACGCCTACGCGCATGAACACACTCCGATCATGGGCAGCATGCTACCGGCCCCGCAACACCTAAGCCAGCCGTGCAGGTGCTTGCGTTGCCTGCAGACGAGAGGGAGTTTCTGCGCAGCATGGTGCGCAAAAACTCCGAATCGGTCGTCACCGACCGGAAAGGGGCGACCCCTTCTCGAAAGTAACACTTGACTAGTCAAGTAGTGATACTTATATAGACGGCCTCGCCCGCTCATAAGCAGGAGGCCTGAGCTTTGAAAACTCGAGAATAGCCACGTCGGGCCGCACGGCTTCAGGTGGGCAGCAGCCGACGTCCGGCGATGCCATCGTTGGCCAATATAAGCGGCGGGAATTGGCGTATCGCTTGCGGAAACTGCGGAAACTCCCGGCAGCCTGCTGGAAGGCCTTGGGCTACCGATCGCCGCCGAGCTTGGCCTGCAGCTCGGCGATCTGCTTCTTCAGTTCCTCGTTCTCCTCGCGCGCCTTGGCGGCCATGGCCTTGACCGCGTCGAACTCGTCGCGGCGCGGGATGTCCATGCCGTCCAGGATCTTGGCGATCTGGTCGCGGATGCGCGCCTCGACCTCGTCCTTCACGCCGGTCAATGCGCCCATGGCGCCGTTGGCCATCTTGGTGAGGTCGTCGATGAAAGGGTTGCGTGTTTGCATGACGGTCTCCTGATGCGGCGAGTATGGGCGGCTGGTAGCATCCCATCAAGAACACCGGAGGAAGCCCCTTGGGTCTGGTCAAAGTCGAATCGAGCGAAGGCATCACCACCATCACCATGACGCGCGCCGACAAGCGCAATGCGCTGAGCCAGGCCCTGTGCGACGAGCTCTACGAGGCCTATCGCGGCTTCGAGGCGGGCGGCGACCAGGTCGCCATTCTGCAGGCCGATGGGCCGGCCTTCTGCGTCGGCGCCGACCTCAAGGAGCCGCCGTCCGCCATGTGGAAGGCGGTGCCCGATGTCAGCCACAAGCTCAGCAAGCCGGTGATCGCCGCCACCCAGGGCTGGGTGATCGGCGGCGCGATCTGCATGGTCATGACCTGCGACCTGATGGTGTCGGCCGACACCACCAAGTTCATGTATCCCGAGGCCAAGGTCGGCGTGTTCGGCGGCCTGATGCCCGGCATCGTCTCGCGCATGCCGCACAAGGTCGCCATGGAGCTCCTGCTGCTGGGCGAAGAGATCTCGGTGCAGCGCGCCTACGATGTCGGCTTCGTCAACAAGGTCGTGCCGCTGGGCGAGGAGAGGGCCGAGGCGCGCCGCATGGCCGGCATCATCGCCCAGTCGGCGCCGCTGGTGATCCGCACCCTGCGCGACTTCGCCAACCAGACCTTGCCGCGCGGCCCGGCCGAGATCTTCGTGCCCGAGCGCTACAAGCTCGAGCGCATCGCCGGCAGCGACGACCGCAAGGAGGGCGCTGCCGCCTTCCGCGAGAAGCGGCCGGCGAAATTCAAGGGCAGGTGAGGGCCAGACGATGGGCAAGCTGCTGCTGGTCGGTTGCGGCAAGATGGGCGGCGCCATGCTCGACGGCTGGCTGGCGCGCGGCCTCGCGGCGACGGACGCGATCGTGGCCGAGCCGGTCGAGGCGCTGCGGCCAAAGAAGCCGGGGCTGCGCGCGGTCGCCTCGACCTCCGAGGTGAGCGAGCGGCCGGAGGTCGTCGTGCTGGCGGTGAAACCGCAATCGATGGATGCGGTGTTGCCCGATCTGAAACGCTTCGCCGACGAAGGCTCGGTGTTCCTGTCGATCGCGGCCGGCAAGACGCTCAAGTATTTCGCCGCCCATCTCGGCGCCGCGGCCAAGGTGGTGCGTTCCATGCCCAACACGCCCGCGGCGGTCCGTCAGGGCATCACCGTGGCGACGACGGCCAAGGGCGTCTCGGCGGCCGAGAAGAAGCGCTGCCATGAGCTGCTGGAAGCCGTCGGCCAGGTGCTGTGGGTCGACGACGAGGCGCTGATGGATCCGGTGACGGCGCTCTCGGGCAGCGGCCCGGCCTATGTCTTCCTGCTGGTCGAGGCGATGGCGGCGGCCGGCGCCAAGCTCGGGCTCGCGCCCGAGATGGCCATGCAGCTTGCGCGCACGACGGTCGCGGGCAGCGGCGAGCTGCTGAAGCAATCGAGCGAACCGGCGTCGCAGTTGCGCGTTAACGTGACCAGCCCCGGCGGCACCACGGCCGAGGCGCTGAAGGTCTTGATGGCGGCCGACGGCATCCAGCCGGTGTTCGACAAGGCCTTGGCGGCGGCGTCGCGGAGATCGAAGGAACTCGCAGGGTGAAATCCATCGACGACACCGCCCTCGACGCCTTTCTCGGCCTGATCGCCGAGAAGGGCTTCGCCGCCGTGGCGTTGCGCGACGTGGCCGAGGCCGCGGGCGTGGGCATGGCCGATCTCTATCGCGTCTATCCCGACAAGGTGGCCCTTGTGGCAGCCTTCATGGCGCGAATCGACGCCGAGGTGCTGGCCGGCACGCCCGGCCGGGGCGATCCCGAGGAGACCGCGCGCGACCGGCTGTTCGACGTGCTGATGCGCCGCTACGACGCGCTGCGTCCCCATCGCGCAGCGCTGGCAGCAATCCGCCGCGCCGGCACGCGTGACCCCATGCTGGCGCTGGCCCTGGGTCCCGCGCTCCGCCGATCGATGGCGGCCATGCTGGAAGCCGCCTCGGTACCGAGCGACGGCCTCGGTGGTGCATTGCGGCAGAATGGACTTCTGGCGATTCACTACGCCGTTTCCCGCATCTTCGACCGCGACGAAACG
Organism: Alphaproteobacteria bacterium; assembly: GCA_013290035.1. GTDB lineage: Bacteria > Pseudomonadota > Alphaproteobacteria > Reyranellales > Reyranellaceae > Reyranella. The sequence goes on along the minus strand of JABCYT010000132.1, from coordinate 3,781 downwards.
GCCGATTTGTCCAAGACCATGGCCGCCTTGGACAGCCGCCTCAAGATGGCGGAAAGATGGGCCCAATTCTTTGATAAATATATCAAATCGCCGAAACCCCGAGGGCCTGCGCCGAGCGAGAATTCGCCCGCTGCATGAATTTTTTGTGCAGCGCACAATAATCGCCCTTGACTTGCTGCGCTGCGAGCCTAAATTGAGCTCCGTTGTGCACCGCAGCAAAAGCGGCGCAGCCCCGAGTTTCAACGCGTTTTCGCTTATCCAGGAGAATTCCCATGTACGCCAATGGCGCTTTCAAGAATCCGTTCGCCGATTTCGACTTCAGCAAGTTCGCCGGCGAATTCAAGTTCCCCATGGTCAATGTCGAGACCATCGTCGAGGCCACGCGCAAGAACTTCGCCGCGCTGACCACGGCCAACACCACGGCCGTCGAGTCGATGAAGGCGATTGCCCAGCGTCAGGGCGACATGGTGCGCGCCGCGATGGAGGATTTCTCCAAGCACGGCAGCGACGTGCTGGGCGCCGCCACCGTCGAGGAGAAGGCTGCCAAGCAGATCGACTTCGCCAAGAAGAGCTACGAGGCCGCCGTCGCCAACACCAAGGAGCTGGCCGATCTCTACAGCAAGGGCCACGCCGAGGCGTTCGCCGCGCTGAGCCATCGCGTGTCGGAGCTGACCGAAGAGGTCAAGGCCGCGATCGCCAAGAAGTAATTCGCCGGCGCTCGCGCCGACCGGAAAAGGGGCCCTTTCGCGGCCCCTTTTTTGTTACGCTCGCCACATCATGGATCTCATCGCTTACGACGATTTCACCAAGGTCGACATCCGCGTCGGCACGATCCTCGAGGCAGCGCCGCTCGAGGGCGCGCGCAAGCCTGCGCTGCGGCTGTCGATCGACTTCGGACCCGAGATCGGCGTCAAGAAATCCTCGGCCCAGCTCACGGTCCACTACGCGCCGGACAGCCTCGTCGGACGGCAGGTCGCGGCGGTGGTCAATTTCCCGCCCCGCCAGATCGGCAAGTTCATGTCGGAAGTGCTGACCCTCGGCTTTCCCGATGGCGAAGACGCCGTCGTGCTGATCGTGCCGGACAAGAAGGTGCCGAACGGCGGGCGCCTGTTCTAGATCTTGCCTAAAACACCTTGTGGATCCAGCCGTACGGGTCGGCCGTGCGGCCGCGCTGGATGCCGACCAGGCTCGCTTTCAATTCCTCGGTCTTGGTGCCGGGGCCGCCGTTGCCGATCTTGAACTCGCCATCCCTGCTGCGGACCGTGCCGATTGGCGTGACGACGGCCGCCGTGCCGCAGGCGAAGGCCTCGCGCAGGCGGCCGCTGCCGGCGTCGGCGCGCCATTGGTCGATCGAATAGCGGTCCTCGCGCACCTTGATGCCCTTGTCCTTGGCGAGCGTGAGCAGTGAGGCGCGCGTGATGCCGGGCAGGATCGTGCCGCCCAGCGGCGGCGTCGTCATCGAACCGTCGTCGAACACGAAGAAGACGTTCATGCCGCCCAGCTCTTCGATCCAGCGCTGCTCGACCGCGTCGAGGAACACCACCTGGTCGCAGCCGTGGTGGGTCGCTTCGGCCTGGGCCAGCAGGCTGGCGGCGTAGTTGCCGCCGCATTTCGCGGCACCCGTGCCGCCCGGCGCCGCGCGCGTGTATTCCTGCGAGACCCAGACGGAAACCGCCGGAGCATCGGTCTTGAAGTAGGCGCCGACCGACGAGGCGATGACGATGAACAGGTAGTCGGACGACGGCTTGACCCCCAGGAAGACCTCGTTGGCGAACATGAAGGGCCGCAGATAGAGACTGCCGTCGCCGTCCGGAATCCACGCGCGGTCGATGTTGACCAGCCTGTCGCAGGCCTCGAGGAACAATGCCTCCGGCAGGATCGGCATGGCCAGCCGCTCAGCCGACTGCTGGAAGCGCCGCGCGTTCTCCTGCGGCCGGAACAGGGTCGCGCCGCCATCGGCGGTGCGGTAGGCCTTGAGCCCTTCGAAAACTTCCTGCGCGTAGTGCAGGACGGCCGCGGCCGGATCCATCGGGATCGGTGCCCGCGGCTCGATGCGCGCGTCGTGCCATCCCTGGGACTCGTGATAGCGGATGGTCACCATGTGATCAGAGAAGACCCGGCCGAAGCCCGGGTTCTTCAGCAGCGCGGCGCGCTTGTCGGCAGGGACCGGCGACGGATGGGGATGGTGAACGAATTGAAGCGACTGGGTCTTGGACATTTTTCTCTCGGATGCTTGCTTCATTGTAGCATGGGCGGCCACGTCGCAAGCCGCCGGCGACTTTCCGTCGAGCGAATTTAGCCTCTCAGACGGGAATTCGCACGATGACGCGCAGGCCGCCCAGCGGCGAGGCGGCGAGCGCCACGTCGCCGCCGTGGCTGCGCGCCACGTCGCGCGCGATGGTAAGGCCCAGGCCCACGCCGCCGGTGTCGACGTTGCGCGACTCGTCGAGCCGGAAGAACGGCCGGAACACCTCCTCGTATTTGTCAGGCGGAATGCCGGGACCGTCATCGTCGATGGTGATCTCGACCGAGGTGCGGCCGCGCACCGCCTCGAGCCGCACCTTGGTGCCGTAGCGCAGCGCGTTGGAGACGAGGTTGGTCAGGCAGCGCTTCATGGCGAGCGCGCGCAATTCGACGTCCATGTCGCCCCGCCAGCCGACCTCGACATTGGCGCTGTCGCGCCGGGCGCCTGCCGCCACGTCCTCCAGGATCTCGGCGAGATCGACCGGGGCGGGGTCCTCGTCGCCCTCGCCGCGGGCGAAGGCGAGATAGCCTTCGATCATGCGCTCCATGTCGGCCACGTCGTCGCCCAGCTCCTTGGTCTCCGGCGAATCGGGCAGCAGCGCCAGCGACAGCTTCATGCGGGTGAGCGGCGTGCGCAGGTCGTGGCTGACGCCGGCCAGCATCTCGGTGCGCTGCTGGATCGAGCGGCGCAGCCGGATGCCCATGGTCTGGAACGCGGTCGCGGCATTGCGCACTTCGCGCGTGCCGCCGGAGAAGGCGAAGTCGGGCACGTCGCGTCCCTTGCCCAGCGCATCGGCCGCCACGCCGAGATGCTCGATCGGCACCAGCTCGCGGCGCATGAACCAGATGGCGAGCCCGAACAGCACCAGCCCCAGCCCGACCTGCGCCAGCACATAGGCGAAGCTCGAGCCGAAGGTCAGCCGGACATGCGGCACCAGCACGTCCATGACCTCGGCGTCGTTGAGCTGGATCTCGATCAGCATCTGGCCGCCGCCGACATTGTTGTCGATGTAGTAGTTGCGCTTGAGATCGGCGTTGAGCGCGCCTTCGACCTCGCGGGCGGCGATGTCGAAATATTCCGGCTTCTGGAACGGCCGCACATAGCCCTGGCGAAAGCTGACATAGAGCAGGAGATCCTGGGCGGCGCGACTAAGGATCCAGGCACGGTGCGCGTCGTCGGGAAAGTCGGAACGCAGCCTGATCAGCAGGTCGAGGTCGCGCACCAGGAGCTGCGCCAGGCGGTTGGTCACGTTGTCGCCGCGCTGGCTGTAGAACCACCAGGCCGACAGCGCCTGCAGCAGCAGCATCGGCACGACGATGATGATCAACGCGCGCGCGAACAGGGTCTGCGGCGAATGCCGGTCGGCAAAGCGGGCGATGCGTTCGAAGATGTCGCGGGCCGCGCCGAGGATCATGCGTCGACCAGCCGATAGCCCTGGCCGCGGACGGTCCGCAGGTAGCGCGGAAACGCCGGGTCGGGCTCGATCTTGCGGCGCAGGCGCGTCACCTGCACGTCGATGGCGCGCTCGTTGACGGT
>JABCYT010000131.1 GCA_013290035.1 Alphaproteobacteria bacterium | reverse complement strand
CTGCATGGCGCCGCAGACGGCCTTCTACCTGCTGCAGGGCCTGGAGACGCTGCCGCTGCGCATGGCGCGCCACGTCGAGAACGCCCGCAAGGTCATTGCCTTCCTCAAGGCCAACCCGGCCGTCGAGCGCATCGCCTCGCCCGAGCTGCCCGATCATCCCGACCATGCGCTGGCCAAAAAGCTCCTGCCCAGGGGCGCGGGCTCGATCTTCAGCTTCGACATCAAGGGCGGCCGCGAGGCCGGCCGACGCTTCATCGAGCGGCTAAGACTCTTCTCGCATCTCGCCAATGTGGGCGACGCCAAGTCGCTGGTCATCCATCCCGCTTCGACCACGCACGCCCAGCTCGACGCCGCGGCCCTCGAGCAGGCGGGGATCGGCGAGGGCATGATCCGCCTCTCGGTCGGCCTGGAAGATCCCGACGATCTTCTGGACGATCTCGGGCAGGCGCTGCGCGCCGCGGCGAAGGGCTGACCGTGAAGCTCACCGTCGACGGCCGCACCGTCTTCGCGACGACTGGCGGCACCGACTTCGACCCGGCCAAGCCCGCCATCGTGTTCCTCCACGGCGCGGGCTTCGACCGCACGGTGTGGCGCCTGCAGACCCGCTGGTTCGCTCATCACGGGCGGAGCGTGCTGGCGATCGACTTCCCGGCGCATGGTTGGTCCGATGGGCCGGCGCTCGACAGCATCGCCGCCATGGCCGAGTGGACCGCGGCATTGCTCGACGCGGCCGGGCTCAGGAGCGCCGCGCTGGTCGGCCATTCGATGGGCGGCCTGGTAGCGATCGAGACCGCCGCGCATTTTCCCGACAAGGTGCGCGCGCTCGGCCTGTGCGGCGTGGCGGCCGAGATGCCGGTGCATCCCGAGATGCTGGAATCGGCCAAGGCGAACACCCTCAAGGTCCAGGAGCTGATGACGTTCTGGGGCGTGGGCAATGCGTTGCACAAAGGCGGCATGGTCTCGCCCGGCCTGTGGCTGCGGCGTGAGTCGCTCGCCGTCCTGTCGGGCAACAAGCCGGGCGTGATCCATGCCGATCTTGCGGCCTGCAACGCGTACAAGGACGCCCTCGCGCGCGCGGGGCAGGTGACATGTCCCACTGTGCTGGTGCTGGGCGACGGCGATCTCATGACGCCCGCCGCCAAGGCCAGGCCACTGGCCGCAGCCATCGCCGGCTCGCGCACGGTGGTGATCCCCAACAGCGGGCACTTCATGATCGTCGAGCGGCCCGACGAAGCTCTGGAGGCATTGAGGGCCAGTGTCTGAGCGCGTCGCCCTCGTCACCGGCTCGACCTCGGGCATCGGCGCCGCGATCGCCCGCCGTCTCGCGCGCGAAGGCTACGCGGTCGCGCTGCATGGCAGACGGCCCGCCGACGCCGGACGCACGATGGCGGCCGAGCTGCCGGGCGCCAGCTACCATCAGGCCGACCTGGGCGATGAAGCGGCGACGCGCGGCCTCGTCGCCGCTGTCGTGAAGCAACACGGCCGGCTCGACGTGCTGATCAACAACGCGGGCGAAGCGGTCCGCATCCCGCACGCCGACCTCAAGGCGGCCACGCCGGCCGTCTGGCGGCGCATGCTCGACATCAACCTGATCGCGCCGTTCGTGTTGGTCGCTGAAGCCGAGCCGGCGCTGCGCAAGTCGGCCGAGAGCGGACGCCCGGCCGCGATCGTGAACATCGGCACCCATGCCGGCGCGCGGCCGAAGGGCGCCTCCATTCCCTACGCCACGGCCAAAGCCGGCCTGCATCACGCCACCCGGCTGCTGGCGCTGGCCTTGGGGCCGGCGATCCGGGTCAACTGCGTGGCGCCCGGCCTCGTCGAGACGCCGATGGGCGCGGATTGGCCCGAGGCGACGGCGCTTTGGGCCACCAAATCCGCCATGCGACGTCCGGCCCGGCCGGAGGACATCGCCGATCTGGTGGCCGCCCTCGTCGCCAACGACTACGTTACCGGAGAGATCGTCATCGCAGATGGTGGGCTCAACCTCACCTAGCGACCCTGCGCTGCCAGACACGGAGGAAACCATGAACGTTCAGACCCTGCCGCCGGGCTACAAGACCGCACCGTGGACGCCGCCGGAGAAGATCACCGGCGCCATGCTGGCCGAAGCCACCGCCAAGCTGATCGAGCTCCTGCGTATCCGCACCCAGCCGATCGGCATGCGGCTGTTCGAGGATCCTGCCGACATGGACAAGATCCAGGGCGTGCGCAAGCCGACCGACGGCATGAAGTTCACCATGTGCCAGATGGTGACCCAGTCGCGTTGGTACGGCTTCACGCTCGGCATCACCGTCGACAATACGCGCGGCGGCAATTGCGGCGGCGTGGTCGGGCTCAATCATCCCGGCGAGGGCTTCCTGTCGGGCGACCACATGAACGGCGTGTGGTTCGGCAACAAGGAAGCCTCGGCCGCGCACCAGGCGCAGATGCCGCGCGTGCCCGACGGCAAGTACAACGGCCTGGTCGTGTCGCCGCTGCGCTCGGCGCGACTCGATCCGCCGGACATCTGCCTGTTCTACGGCTCGCCCGGCCAGATGATCTATTTCATCAACGGCCTGCAGTTCCACCGCTACCGCCGCTACGACTTCACGGTGACCGGCGAGAGCGCCTGCGCCGATTCGTGGGGGCGCGCGCTTGCCACCCGCCAGACCTCGCTGTCGCTGCCCTGCTATGCCGAGCGCCGGTACGGCGGCGTGGCCGACGACGAGCTTTTGATGGCCTGCCCACCCGACGAGTTCCTGCGCGCCGTCGAGGGCATGGGCCATCTCGGCAAGAATGGCCTGCGTTATCCGTTCCCGCCCTATGGCGCGGCGATGGATCCCGCTTTCGGCATGGCCAAGAGCTACGGCTGACATGCTCTATGTCGTGGCCTGGCCGGTGCTGGCCGAGGCCGACGATACCGCCCTGCGCCGGCTGCGGGCGCAGTACCACCCGCGCGAGGCCGCTCTGATCGGCCCACACTTCACCCTGGTGTTCGGCGCGGCCGTTTCGCAGGAGGCGAAGCTGCACGACGCTCTCGATGGGCTCGCGGGCCGGCGGCCGTTCTGGTTCGTACTCGACCGCCTGGTCCGCCACGACCTGACGCCGCCCGCGCGGGCGGCCTACCTCTATGCGGTGCCGGCCGACGGCGGCGCCGAACTCGCAAATCTCTACGACGAGCTCAATCCGACGCCGGCCGGCGAACCGTTCGAGCCGCACATCACCCTGGGCCTGTTCGATCGCGCGGCTGACGCCGAGCAGGTGGCCCGCATCGTCGAGCGCCAGCACCTGCCCATGCACGGCCGGATCGAGGAGTTGGCGCTGCTGCGCCGCAGCGGCGACGCGCTTGACGTCGTGAAAAGCGTCCGCCTCTAGTGCCAGAGTGGCGGCAGCGGCGGCAGGCGGACGTTGCCGGGTCGCGCGACGATGCCGAAGCGGGCCAGGGCCTCGCGCATCTCGCGCGGCGCGCGCAGGCTCGGGCCGCTGGCGTCGACGCCGCCCAGCCGCAGGATGCGCGCCAGCACCTTCTGCCAGCGCTCGGACTCGGCCGGGAAGCGATGGATCTCGACCTGCCGCGATTCGTCAATGCCGGCCTTGGCCTTGGCGATGTTGAGCGCGAGCTGCAGGCCGCCCAGTTCGTCGACCAGGCCGGCCTTCTTGGCGTCGTCGCCGGACAGGACGCGGCCGCGCGCCGCGGCATCGAGCCGGGCGCCGTCGAGCTTGCGGGTTTCGCCGACCTGGCGCGTGAACTCCGCGTAGATCGTGTCGAGCTCGCGCGATACGGCGGCGCTCTGCGCCGGCGTCGGCGCCTGGAAAGGCGAGTACATCCCGGCATTGGCGCCGATGCTCAAGCGGTCGACCTTGACCCCGAGCGACGCCAGCAGGTCGGACGCCACCGGCCAGATGCTGAAGACGCCAATCGAGGCGGTGATGGTGGTGGGCTGGGCCACGATGACGTCGCCGCGGATGGCGGCGAGATAGCCGCCCGAGGCCGCCACGTCGCCCATCGAGACGATCACCGGCTTGCCCGCCGAACGGGCGCGACCCACGGCGTCGGCGATGGCATCGGCGGCAGGATAGGTGCCGCCGGGCGAATCGATGCGCAACACGATGGCGCGCACTTCCTTGGTCCGCGCCGCCTGGTCGAGCGCGTCGACGACGTCGTCGGACAGCGCCACGACGTCCTCGTCGAGCGGCCCGCCGTCGGCCGGCCCTGACGTGATAGCGCCGCTCACCCGCACCAGCGCCACGACCTCGCCATGCGGCTTGGGCCGCGATTCGTCGGCGGCATACTCAGACAGCGAGATGAGATCGCGGCTCTTGGCGCGTGCGCTGACCTCGTCCAGCGCGTCGCTGCGATAGCCGATGCGGTCGACCAGGTTCTCCTGCCGCGCCTTCTCCGAATCGAACGGCACCGAATCGACCAGCTGACGCAGCTTGGCCGGCTCGATGTGCCGCTCGCGCGCGACGTCGCTCACGAACTGGCCGTAGAGGCTTGCCAGAAGCTGCTGCAGGTTCTGGCGGGCCGGGCCGGTGTAACCGGTCTCGAGGAACGTGTCGGGCGCGCTCTTGTACTCGTAGCGCTTGCCGCCTTCGATCTGCACGCCGAGCTTGTCCAGGCCGGTCTTGATGAACGGCGTCTGGACTGCGATGCCGGCCACCGCAAAGCCGCCGCTCGGCTGCAGCCAGATCTGCTCCAGCGCTGAGGCGAGATAGTAGTCGGCGAAGTGCGTGCCGCCGCTGCCCAGCGATTCAGCGAAGCCGACCGCGAACTTGCCCTTGCCGCGGAAATGGGCGATCGCCTGGCGCAGCTCCTGGACGCGGGCGAGACCCGCCGATTCGTCGCCGATATCGACGAACAGCCCGATCACCCGCGGGTCGTCTGCCGCCTGCCACAGAAGCTGCACCGTCTCGACGATGTCGCGCGAGCCGCCGAACAGCCCGGCCAGGCCGGAAGACTTAGATTCGGCCGGCACGTCGCGCAGGTCGATCGACAGCACGATCGGCGGCGCCAGCGGCTTAGCTGCGAACGGGCCGGAGGCGACGAAGGCGGCAATGCCACCGATCGCGATCAGGGTGAGGGTGCCCACGGTCGCGAGCAGGCCAACGATAAATCGCCACATGGCGAGTCTCCGTTCAACTCTCAGGGTTTGACCAGATTCGGCCGGAACGTCCGCATGGCGTCAAGCATTGCCGAGGCGCGCCTGTCGAGCCCGTTGTCGCGCACCAGCACGGCGGTCGGCAGGCCGCGGATGGGCCGAAGGCTGTCATCGAAGCTCCACATCGACAGACGAAGGTTGGCGGCGATGAAAGCCGGCGGGGCGATGCCGATTTCGAGCTGCGGCCGGAGCGCCAGCCGCCGCAGCCGCGCCCACTGGATGTCGTCCCACGCGAAGCGCCGGTCGCGACCGAAACCCAGCGCGACGCCGTCGCGGTCGATGACGATCTGGGGCCGGCGATCGATGGTGCGGCTGATGCCGACGAATACGTAGTAGCCCATGACCACCGCCAGCAGGCTGAACAACACGAAGCGCGGGTCGTTCATCGACAGCGCGGGCGCATTGGCCGGATGGGCGACGAAATGCAGGATCGCCACGCTGATCATGGCGGCCGAGACGACCGCCATGCTGATGTTGTGCAACGACCCGTAGCGCGCCTCGACGGGCTTGCCGGCGGCCACCGCCCAGCCTCAGCCGCACTGCGCGCGGTGGCGCAGCAGATGATCGGCCAGCACGCAGGCCACCATCGCCTCGGCCACCGGTGTAGCCCGGAGGCCGACGCAGGGGTCGTGGCGGCCCTTGGTGCGCAGCTCGACCTCGTTGCCGAAGCGGTCGATGCTGCGCACCGGCGCGAGGATGGAGCTGGTCGGCTTGACGGCCAGCCGGCAGACGATGTCCTGACCGCTCGAGATGCCGCCTAAAATGCCGCCGGCGTGGTTACTGAGGAAAATGGGCCGGCCATCCTTCATGCGCATCTCGTCGGCATTGTCTTCGCCGCTCATGGCGGCGGTGGCGAAGCCGTCACCGATCTCGACGCCCTTCACGGCATTGATGCTCATCAAGGCCTTGGCAAGATCGGCATCGAGCTTGTCGTAGACCGGATCGCCCAGCCCGACGGCGATGCCCGAAGCCACCACTTCGATCACCGCGCCGCACGAGCTGCCGCGCTTGCGCACGTCGTCGAGATAGCCCTCCCAGCCCTGTGCGGCCTGGCGGTCGGGACACCAGAAGGGGTTGTCGGCGGTGGCCGCCCAGTCCCATTTGGCGCGGTCGATCTTCCGGGTTCCGAGCTGCACCACGGCGCCGCGGATGCTGACGCCATCGCCCAGGATCTTGCGGGCGATGGCGCCGGCCGCGACTCGCACCGCGGTCTCGCGCGCCGACTGCCGGCCGCCGCCGCGGTAGTCGCGCACGCCGTATTTCTTGAGGTAGGTGTAATCGGCGTGGGAGGGACGAAACTTGTCCTTGATCTCCGAATAGTCGCGCGAACGCTGGTCGACATTGTCGATGTGCAGCGCGATCGGCGTGCCGGTGGTGACGCCTTCGAACACGCCCGACAGGATCCTGACGGTATCCGGTTCCTGGCGCTGGGTGACGAAGCGCGACTGACCGGGCCGGCGCTTTTCCATCCAGACCTGGATGTCGGCTTCGCTGAGCGGCAGGCGCGGTGGCGTGCCGTCGACCACGCAGCCGATCGCCGGGCCGTGGCTTTCGCCCCAGCTCGTGAACCGGAAGAGAGTACCGAAACTGTTGCCGGCCATGGCTGCCGGCCTCCGCCCTACTCGCCCTCGAAATTGCCGAGCAGTTCGGCGATCTGCTTGGCCGACGAGGTCTTGATCATGCCGACGACGTGGTAGCCGCCATCGACATGCATGATTTCACCGGTCATGCCGGTGCCGAGGTCCGACAGCAGGTAGAGAGCGGCGTTGCCGACTTCCTCCTGCGTGATGTTGCGTTTCAGCGGCGAGTTGAGTTCGTTCCACTTCAGGATATAGCGCCCGTCATTGATGCCGGCGAAGGCCAGCGTCTTGATCGGGCCGGCGGAGATGGCGTTGACCCTGATCTTCTGCTCGCCGAGGTCGGCCGCAAGGTAGCGCACGCTCGCCTCGAGCGCGGCCTTGGCCACGCCCATGACGTTGTAGTGCGGGATCACCCGCTCGGCGCCGTAGTAGGTGAGGGTGAGCAGGCTGCCGCCATTCTTCATCAGCGGCACGGCGCGCTGCGCCACCGCCGTCAGGGAATAGCAGCTCACATTCAGGGTGAGCTGAAAGTTCTCGGGCGAGGTATCGAGATAGCGGCCGCGCAGCTCGTCCTTGTTGGAAAAAGCGATGGCATGGACCACGAAATCGAGGCCGCCCCACTTCTTCTCGATCTCGGCGAAGGTGGCGTCGATGCTTGCAGCATTGGTGACGTCGCAGGGCTCGATGATCTCGGCGCCGACCGAGTTGGCGAGCGGCCGGACGCGCTTCTCCAGGGCCTCGCCCTGAAAGGTGAAGGCCACCTTCGCCCCTTGCTCGTGGCAGGCCTTGGCGATCCCCCAGGCGATCGAGCGCTCGTTGGCGACGCCCATGACGAGGCCCTTTTTTCCGGCCATCATTTGTGCAGAAGCGATCATGGATCGTTCTTAGCGGGGTAAGCCTATTGGGACAAGATGCCGGTGGTCTCGCCGCCCACAGCCCCTCATATTGTGGTCATGATACGGGAAAAGTCCGATCCGCTGGCGCTTTTCGGCGATTGGTACGAAGAGGCCGCCCAGAGCGAGCCCAACGATCCCTCGGCCATGAGCGTGGCCACGGTC
>JABCYT010000130.1 GCA_013290035.1 Alphaproteobacteria bacterium | reverse complement strand
CCCATGATGAAGTCCGACTTGCGTGACAGCGGGATATGCGAATGCTCGGGCGCCCAGACGATGTCGAAGCCGCGCTCCTCCAGCGCGACCGCGAGCTCCGCCGCGCCCATCGAATAGTCGGTGAAGAACATCGACGCGCCGAATTTCATGAAGCGATCCCTTGTGTTCCCCGCGCAGCCTGCGGCGGAACGCACCGCTGCGCAACCATAGGGCGGAACATTTCATCGTCGGGAGCACGAACGCAACGTGGCGGTTTTGATGTTACGTGTCGTTCTCCAACCAAGAACGGGCGGAGGCTCATCCCTTGAAGCAGAACAGTAACACCATCGACCAGATCGCCGCCTGGGCGGGAGGGCTCGCGGCCGGCCAGGTACCGCCGGCCGCGTTCGCGCTCGCGAAGAAGGCCTTTCTCGATACGCTCGCGGTGTCGCTGTCGGGCTCGCAGCTCGACTCGGTGCGCATCGTGACCGCACTGGCGCGCGAGCTCGGCCAAGGGCACGGGCACGGCCCCTGCTCGGTGATCGGCCACGGCTTCAAGGCGGACGTGCTCGCCGCGGCGCTCGCCAACGGCACGGCCGCGCACGCCGAGCTGTTCGACGACAACAACGAGCCGATGATGTCGCATCCCAGCGCGTCGCTGGTGTCGGCCCTGCTGCCGCTCGGGCAGTCGCGCGGGCTCGGCGGCGCGGCGGTGCTGCTGGCCTACGTCGCGGGCTTCGAGGTCAATGTCGCGCTGGGACGCCAGCTCAATCCCCGCCTGTACGAGGCGGGCTGGCACGTGACGCGCACCCTGGGCGTCCTCGGCGTCACCGCCGCTTGCTGCCGCCTGCTGGAGCTCGGGCCGCTTCCCTTCCGGGCGGCCCTGGGGATCGCCGCCTCGATGGCGAGCGGCCTGCGGCAGAACTTCGGCACCATGACGATGGCCCTGCACGCTGGCCTCACCGCGCGCGACGCCATCCATGCCGCGCTGCTGGCGGAGAAGGGCTTCCTGTCGGACGGCGAGGCGCTCGACGGCAAGTACGGCTTCTTCAACCTGTTCGCCGGCGCCACGCCCAAGGCGCTGCCGCTGGGCCGGCCGTTCGAGCTCGTCCGGTCGGGCATCATCTTCAAGCCCTATCCCTCGGGCGCGCCGACCCATGCGGCGGTCCACGCCGCGCTCGCCCTGCATGGCAAGCTCGGCAAGCGCCTGCACGAGGTCGCGGGCATCGTCTGCCGGGTCCATCCGTGGAACTTCATGACGCTGCGCGAAGGCGTGCCGGCCGATACCTTGCGGGCGCGAGTCAGCCTGCGCTACTGCGTGGCCGCGGCGCTGCGCTTCGGCGACCTGGGCAGCCCCCAGTTCACCGACCAGGCGCTCGCCGACCCGCTGGTGCAGAAATTCATGACCTTGATCGAGATCCGGCAGGCCGACGACCTTCCCGACAACGGCCTGTTTCCGGCCGCGGTCGAGGTGCGGCTGGCCGACGGCCATAGCGACACCGCACGCTGCGACATCCCGCCGGGCGCACCGGCGATGCCGATGTCGGAGGCCGCGGCCGACCGGAAATACCGCAACTGCGCCAGCGTCGTGCTCGACGGGCTTGCGATCGAGCGCACACGCGCCATGATCCTCGGCATCGACAGCTTGACCGATGTCGGCGAACTCTGCGCCGCGCTCGAGGGCTAGGTTGGAGGAGACCGGCAATGACCCCGTCACGACAAGTCCTGGCACGGCGCCACGTCCTGGCGGGAGCGGTGCTGCTCTTCCCCGCCGCGGCGCGGGCGGGCGACTGGCCGGAGCGCCCGGTCCGCATGGTCATACCGTTCGCGCCGGGCGCCGGAGCCGACATCGTCGGGCGCACCCTCGCCGATGAGCTCGCCAAGGCGCTCGGCCAGCCGATCGTGGTCGACAACAAGGGCGGTGCGGGTGGCCTCATGGGGACCGTGGAAGGCGCGCGCGCCGCGGCCGATGGCTACACGCTGCTGCTGACCTCGCAGGGCACGACGGTGTTCAACATCGGCCTCTACAAGGCGCCGGGCTACGATCCGCTAAAAGACCTCGTGCCGGTCACCGTCGCCGGCACCCTGCCCAACGTGCTGGTCGTCTCTCCCGCCAACCCGGCCGCGACCGTGGCCGACCTGGTGGCGCAGGCGCGCGCCAAGCCGGATGAGCTCACCTACGGCTCGAGCGGCGTCGGCAGCAGCCTCCACCTGTCCGGCGTAATCCTCGAGCAGCGCAGCGGTGTTCGCCTGCAGCACGTGCCCTACCGCGGCGCGCCGGCCGCGGTCCTTGCGGTCGTCAATGGGGAGGTGACGATGGGCTTCTTCAACACGCCGACCGTGCTGAGCCAGATCAAGGCCGGCAAGCTCAAGGCGCTCGCCGTCACCAGCCAGGGCCGTTCGGCCATGCTGCCCGACGTGCCGACCATGAGCGAGGCCGGCATCCCGGATTTCGTGGTCGCCACGTGGCTGGGCTTCGCGGTGCCGGCGAACACGCCGGGCGCGATCGTCTTGCGCCTCAATGCCGAGATCAACCGCATCGGCCAACACCCGCAGGTCAAGGAGAAGCTCCTGGTCCAGGGATTCGAAATGCTGCCGCCAGGCTCGCCTGAAGCCGCCCGCAAGCTGATCGAGGACGACCAGGCGATCTGGCTGCCCATCATCAAGCAATCCGGCGCCCAGGCCGAATAGGCCACGCCGGGTCGCAGGAGGCGACCGCCAAGGGCTCGTGCTAGGGTCCCCGACATGACCGCCTACGCCGACTACACGCCGCTCACCTTCCACGATGCCGCCCGCCGCTTCACCGACGGCAACGACAGTCCGCGCGCCTATCTCGAGCGCTGCCTGGAGACCATCGCCCAGCGCGAACCGGTGGTGAAGGCCCTCGTGACCACGAACGAAACAGGCGCGCGCGCCGCCGCCGATGCGAGCGCCGCGCGCTGGAAGGCCGGCCGGCCGCTCTCGCCGATCGACGGCATGCCGGTCGGCATCAAGGATCTGCTCGAGACCAAGGACATGCCCACCGAGATGGGCTGTGCGGCGATGAAGGGCAACTTCCCCAAGCGCGACAATGCCGGCGTCTGGGCGCTGCGCCAGGCGGGCGCGGTGATCCTCGCCAAGACGGTGACGGCGGAGCTGGGCGGCGCGCAGCCCGGGCCGACCACCAATCCGTTCGATCCGGCGCGCACCCCGGGCGGCTCGTCCTCGGGCTCGGCCGCCGCCGTGGGCGCCAACATGATGCCGGCGGCGATCGGCACGCAGGTCGGCGGCTCGATCATCCGGCCCGCCGCCTATTGCGGGAACTTCGCGCTGAAACCCACGCAAGGCGGCATCAATCGCGGCGAGCGGCTGGCCACCAGCCAGAGCACGCACGGACCGCACGCCGGCTGCCTCGAGGACATGTGGCAGACAGCGACCGAGATGGCCAAGCGCTGCGGCGGCGATCGCGGTTCGCTCGGCCTGATGGGGCCGGACAGGCTCCCCGCCGCGATAAAACCCGACCAGCTGATCGTGCTGGAAACCGAAGGCTGGGCCGAGGTCGACCCGGCGACCAAGGCGGGCTTCGCGAAGGTGCTCGGCCAGCTCGAGGCGGCCGGCGTGGTGGTGATTCACCGCGCCGACCATCCGTTCGTCGAGGCGCTGGAGAAGGCGATCGCCAACGGGCGCGCCATCTGCAACGGCGTCACCAGCTGGGAGAACCGCTGGTACCAGCGCGGCATGCTCGACGCCGCGCCCGATGGCATCAGCGCGCGCGGCCAGGCGACGCTCACGCGCGCCGAGGCCATGACGCCGGACGACTATCGCAGCAACCTGCTCGCCCGCCAGCAGGCGCAGCTGGCGCACATGGCGGTGGCGTCGCTGGCCGACGCCGCGATTACGCTCGCCTGCCCCGGCCCGGCGCCGATCTGGTCGGGCGACGTGGCGGGCCAGCCGCTGGCGCCGAGGCCGACCGGCGACTTCGTGTTCAACGCGCCTTCCTCTATGCTGTTCGCGCCGGTCGTGACGGTGCCGCTGATGAGCGTCGGCGGGATGCCGGTGGGCGTGCAGCTCATGGGTCAGCAGCACGAGGATGCGCGCGTGACCGGCCTGGCGCGGTGGTTCTGGGAGAATTTGAGGCGGGTCGCTACGCCGGCCTGAAGGCGAACGACGCGATCAGCGTGCAGGGAGCGCGCGACCCCACCCTGAGGCGGTCGCAGACGCCGCCTAGCCCGTCGATCGCCCATTCCGCTCACTCTCGGCAGGGTCGGACTATCTTTTGAGCCATCAACCTCGTGCCCGGTCAGCCGATTGTCAGCGAGGAGGCGTTCACTGCGCTGGAGGGATCAGGGAGAAACAGGAGACCTTCACCATGCCTCGTACCCTTGCCGTTCAGACACCCGCCTTGCTGAGCGCTCCACTGAGGACGCTCCTGATGGCGGGCCTGTCGATTGCGCTGTCGCTTGCAGCATCTGCCCAGTCGACGGACGTCAACTATTGCCGAGCTCTGCTCGCCAAGTACGACACCTTTATCGTCAAGCCGTCGGGCCATGCCCCTCGGCGGGGCGACAATGCTGCCGAGGTTGCGGCCTCGAAATGCCGCGAGGGCAACCCTGCCGGCATCCCCGGTCTCGAGAGGGCGTTGCAGGATGCCAAGATCGAGCTTCCGCCCCGCACCTAGGAGTATAGAGGGCAAAGCATGCGGCGCTCCGTTTCGGGGCGGAACGCCCTCTCGCCGCTGGGATAGTTGCGATGGTTGAAAACCCGGCCTGCGCCGGCCGCCGTGCCCAATCGGGGGATCGGCGTCTACTTGAGAATGGTAAGGACCCATCAATGAAGAAGCCGTCGTGAGCGAACGGAATCCGCATTCCGGTTCGGCATTCCAAGCCATTCGGGCGATCGACTACACGGTCATTTTCGCGCGCGATATGGCAGCCATGCGCCGCTTCTATGAAGGCGTCCTTGGTTTTCGACTGTTGCGAGAGCTTTCGCCGGGTTGGATCGAATATCGGGTGGGCGACAATACCCTGGCCTTGGCCAAACCGAGCCGAACAGCAGCCGATGTTCCGACGCCCAACGGCAGCGCCTCGCTTCAGCTGGCATTCAAGGTTTCCGCTCCCGAAGTTGATCAGTGCGCCGACGAACTCGTGCGGCAGGGCGTCGATCTGCTCTCGCCGCCCACTGACCAGGCCTTTGGACATCGCACGCTGTTCTTCCGTGATCCGGATGGAAATCTGCTGGAGGTGTTCGCGGATATCAAGTTGTCGCGGGGTCGAGGCGAAGCGCACGATCGTCCGCTCGCTCCTCATGCCTGATCCGTCGCATCAGGTCGGCCCGCAGGCTTCTCGGTGACAAGAGGGCGCTCACGGCAGCGAAGTGGAAAGGAAGAAGCCATGAAGATCGAAGGCGGCTGCCATTGCGGCAGCATCCGATTCGAGGCGGAGGTCGACTCCGCCACTGTGGTTATTTGCCATTGCACGGACTGCCAGACGTTTTCGGGCTCTGCCTTCCGCACGGTGGTGCAGACGAAGCCGGGCACGTTTGCGCTTCTTTCCGGCGCTCCCAAGGTCTACGTGAAGACGGCCGAGAGCCGGCAACAGACGCCAGCAAACGTTCTGCCCGACGTGCGGCACGCCGATCTACTCCGCTCCCGCTACCGGGGACACCAAGGTGGTCGTGCTGCGTGTCGGCGCAATTCATCAGCGCGAGCAGCTCCTCCCGCGCGATCAATACTGGTTCCGCTCGTCGCTGGCCTGGCTGCCGAACCTGTCGAAGATAAAGAAGCAGGACAAGCAACCGACCCTCCCCGAGACGGACGGCCGACGCGACTCCTGACGGAGGCTGGCGATTGCGGCGCCTATCGCGTCACCGCCTGCGCCGGCGCCTCGGCCGAGCTCGCCGCCGAGCGCGGCTTGTCGGAGCGCTATCTCGGCGTCTAAAACCCAATAAAGAGCCGCGGGACGAGAGGGCATGACGACGCCGAACGAGGACAAGGAAGCGATCCGCGAGCTGTTCAGCGAGTACTGCTTTCGGATGGATGATCGCCGGTTCGCCGAGCTGGGCGCGCTGTTCACCGAGGACGGCGACTGGATCGCGCGCTACGCGCGGGCGCGCGGCCCGGCCGAGATCGCGGCGCTGATGGCGCGCAACATCCCGGCCGAGCCCAAGCGCAAGCACTTCGTCATGAACAGCTTGATCCGGCTGGACGGCGACCGCGCCAGCGCTCGCACCAGCTACCTGGTCGTGCTCCAGGCCAGCGGGGCCGGGCTGGTGCCGTCGGTCGCCGGCACCTACGAGGACGTGCTGGTGCGTACGACCGGCGGCTGGCGCTTCCGCGAGCGCCGCCTGGTCCACGACCTCGCGGCCGAGCTCGGGCTGAACCTGCCGAGCACGCGCAGCTCGCCGGCCGGTGCGTGACGCCAAACGTTCAATCGTCGGAGCGCCCTCGCGCCAGGCAGGCACTTCCGCAAAAGCGCTGCCGAGCGAACCAGGCCTCGCGCTCGAGCCATTCCCTCGAACCTACTGCCCGTCGGCAGGGTCTGCGCGATCGGCCATGGGATCGGCCTCGTCCCGCTTGGCGATGAAGGTGCCGTTGGGCTGATGGAAAGCCAGCTCGTGGACGGCTCCGTCGGCGCCGCGGCGAAACTCCACGCGGAAGCCCTCCAGCTCGACGATGGTGAAGATGCCGCCCTGGTAGGGGCGGAGGTGGTACAAGGGTTGATAATCCGGCTTGAGCGTCAATTGGCCGTCGGCATCCTGCGATACCACGTGGGTCACAGCTCCATACTTGTAGCGGCCCGCACAGATTTTCCGGAAGCCGGCATCCATGCAGTCACCGGCCGGCGCGCGCCTGAAGACGATATCGGCCACCATCGGTTCAAGCTGGGCCGAGAGGCTCGCGATGTTGCCGTCGCGGTCGGTGGTGAACGAGATCGCCAGACGGTCCGGATTGAGCTCGTACGGAATCTGCGGCACTTCGAACGTATCGTAGTGCCGGTGTGATAGGGGGGCCGCCAGGCCCCGATACGCCCAGTGCAAGGTGTCTCCGGTCCGGGTGATGGTCACCTGTCCGTAGGCGGGATGTTCGTAATGGCCGGCGTACGCCCCGAGATCGTGACTGGGCTGCGTATTCGGCTTGCGCGCCGTCTTCTGCGTCTGCTCGTCGACCTCCTGCTGCGCCAGGGCCTTGCGGCGGAGATCGCGAAACCGGTCGAGCCAGGGCACGGGCTCGTTACCGCAAATTCGATCGAAGACATGGTTGACCAGAATAGTCGGCGCCACGGCTGGTACATGGTTGCAAAAGACGGCCACGCCCAGATTCTTGCCGGGCATCATCTGCATCGATGTACTCCAGCCGATCCAACCGCCGGTATGTCCAACGACCCACTCCCCGCGATAGGTCCAGGACCGGAAGCCGAGGCCGTAGTGGGTATGACCGAATTCGACGAATTCCGGTGCGGCCACGTGAACGCGTGGTGCTTGCAGCTCGCGAACGAGAGCGGGCGACAAAAGCCGCGCGCCCTTGAACTCGCCTTCGCCGAGCAGGAATTTCATCCAATTGGCGATTGCCGTGATCGACGTATTGATGGCCCCGGCGGCAGTTGCACGGATGGGCCAGAGTTTGCTCCGCTGACGCTGATCGCGATGCATCGAATAGGGGGCGGCCGCATCCTCTGCGGCCGCCAGATCCTCGGCCGTGAACGTCACGGACATTCCCAGCGGCTCGGCAAGCCGCGTGCGCGTGAAATCCTCCCAGCTAAGGCCGCTCACCCGCTCCGCAACGACGCTCGCCGCGTTGTAACCGAGATTGTTGTACTGAAAGGCGGCTCGAACGTCCCGGCTCGGCTCGATG
>JABCYT010000129.1 GCA_013290035.1 Alphaproteobacteria bacterium | reverse complement strand
CTCGCTGATCAACTCCGAGATCCGCGGTGTCCTGAGTTCGGTGCCGCTGCATGCGGTGCTGACCGACCAGCGCGCCAACCTGATGGACGAGATCACGCGCCGGGTGAACGCCAAGACCAAGGTGCTGGGCGTCGAAACGGTCGACGTGCGCATCAAGCGTGCAGATTTGCCGCAAGCCAACTCGCAGTCGGTTTTCAATCGCATGAAGACCGACCGCGAGCGCGAGGCCGGCCAGCTGCGCGCCGAGGGCGACGAAGAGAAGGCCAGGATCACCGCCACGGCGGACCGCGAGGTCGCCGTCATCAAGGCCGATGCCGGGCTGAAGGCCCAGGTCACCATGGGCGAGGCCGACGCCGAGGCGACCCGGATCTATGCCCAGGCCTTCAACAAGGACAAGGACTTCTACGGCTTCTGGCGGCGCATGGAGGCCTACAAGCAGGCGTTCGGCGCCGGCGGTTCGACCATGATCCTGAACCCCGACACCGACTTCTTCCGCTACTTCAACGATCCCGCGGGGGCGGCTGGCGCCAAGAAGAGCCCGTAAGGAAGGCGCCAGATTTTTTGCCCGGCGGCGTCTGTGGCAGTCCTGCAACGCCGCCGGTTGATTTTTGGTCGAAGCCGCAAAAAGCCGAATTAATCAGCAAGATAACGGCCTCTTTATTTGCGCCACAATCGCCATACATGTAGACAATGACTCGAACGCGCGGCGCCGGCCGTTACGACCCGTTTGGCCTGAGCGCCGTTGGAGGTCGGACGTGATTCTCACTGATTTTCAAGGCTCTATGAAGGGTGCCGCGATTGCGGCCATTGCTTCCCTTGGTCTCGTGCTGGCACAGCCTGTGCTGGCGCGCGACGCACCGCAGAGTTTCGCCGACCTGGTCGACAAGCTCATGCCGACCGTCGTCAACATCACCACCACCCAGAACGTGCCCCAGCAGGGTGGACCGCGGCTGCGCGACATGCCGCAGCTCCCGCCAGGCTCGCCGTTCGAGGAGCTGTTCAAGGAATTCTTCGACAAGAAAGGCGGCGAGGAGCAGAAGCGCCGTGGCACATCGCTCGGCTCGGGCTTCGTGGTCGATGGCGAGGGCTACATCGTCACCAACAATCACGTCATCCAGGGCGCCGAGGACATCACTGTCATCTTCAAGGACGATACTCAGCTCAAGGCCAAGCTGGTCGGCTCGGACAGCCGCGTCGACGTGGCACTGCTCAAGGTCGAGCCGCCCAACAAGAAGCCGCTGCCCGCCATCAAGTGGGGCGATTCCGACAAGGAGCGCGTCGGCGACTGGGTGATCGCCATCGGCAACCCCTTCGGCCTCGGTCACTCGGTGACCGCCGGCATCATCTCGGCACGCGGCCGCTCGCTCAACGATTCGCTCGACGACTACCTGCAGACCGATGCCGCCATCAACAAGGGCAATTCGGGCGGCCCGCTGTTCAATGCCGACGGCGAGGTGATCGGCGTCAACACCGCGATCTATTCGCCGTCCGGCACCAACGCCGGCCTCGCCTTCTCGATCCCGTCCAACCTCGTCAAGCAGGTCGCCGACCAGCTGCGCGAGTTCGGCCGGGTCAAGCGCGGCTGGGTCGGTGTCAGCTACCAGAGCGTCACCGACGACATCGCCGACAGCTTCGGGCTAGACCGTGCCCGTGGCGTGCTGGTGGCCAATGTCGTGGCCGACGGCCCGGCCGCCAAGGCGGGACTGAAGCGCAACGACATCATCGTCAGCTTCGCCGGCCAGGACGTGCTCGACCTGCGCCGCTTCCCGCGGCTGGTCGCCAACGCCCGGGTCGGCAGCACGGTCGATCTCGTGGTTTGGCGCAGTGGCAAGGAAGTGCCGCTGAAGCTCAGGGTCGGCGAGCAGGAGGAGGCCGAGAAGCAGAATGCGGCGGCCCAGGGCGGCAGCAAGAAGCCGGCCGAGCCCGACCAGCCGATCGTCTCGACCGTCGAGCAGCTGGGCCTCACCCTGCAGAAGGTCACCGATCAGCTGCGCGAGAGGTATGGGCTCTCTGATCAGGCCAAGGGCGTCGTCATCACCAAGGTGGCGGCTAACAGCCCGGCCGCCGAGAAGCAGCTGCAGGCCGGCGACATCATCCTCGAGGTCGACCAGAAGCCGGTCACCACGCCGCAGGAAGTCACCGACATCGTGGCCAAGCTGCAGCAAGCCAAGAAACGCTCGGTCCTGCTGTTCGTCGAGCGCCAGGGCGACCCGCGCTTCGCAGCGCTCAGGCTGACGAAGTAGCCTTCCCGGAGCGCGCGCCTCCAGGCCCGCTCATGATCTCCCCTCATGTTCCTCTCCCCCTTGGGGGAGAGGAACATGAATCATGAGCGGTCCTGGAGGCCCGCGGTTCGCCAAGAGCTAAGCCACCTTCACCACCAGCTTGCCGAAATTCTCGCCCTTGAGCAGGCCCATGAAGGCCGCAGGCGCCTGCGCGAGACCGTCGACTACCGTCTCGCGGCTCCTGAGCTTGCCGTCCCTCACCAACCCGCCGACCTCGCTCACGAACTCGCCCATCAGGGCCACGTGGTCGGAGACGATGAAGCCCTGGATCGTGAGCCTGCGCTGCACGATGGTGAACATCTTGGGCGGGCCGGCCATCGGCGCGGTGTCCTGATACTCCGAGATGGCGCCGCAAAAGGCCACCCGGCCGAAATTGTTCAGCCGCTCGAACACGGCGTGGAAGATCTTGCCGCCGACATTCTCGAAGTCGGCATCGATGCCCTGCGGGCAGAGCTTGTCGAGCACCGCGCCGGCATCGTGCTCGGTCTTGTGATTGAAGCAGGCATCGTAGCCCGCCTCGCGCACCGCCCAGCGGCACTTGTCGTCGTCGCTGGCGCAGCCCACCGCCTTCGCGCCGGCAAGCTTGGCGAGCTGGCCCGCCACCTGGCCGACCGCGCCGGTGGCCGCCGAGACGAACACCGTCTCGCCCGCCTTGGGCTTGCAGATGTGCCGGATGCCGTACCAGGCGGTGAAGCTCGGCATGCCGAGCACGCCGAGATGGGCGGAAAGCGGCGCCAGCGCCGGGTCGATCTTGCGCAGGCCCTTGCCGTCGTGGAGCGTATGGGTCGCCCAGTTCAGCATGCCGATCACGGTGTCGCCTTTGGCAAAGCGCGGGTTCTTCGACTCCACCACCTCGCCGACCGAGCCGCCGGTCAGCGGCTTGTCGAGCTCGAAGGGTGGTGTGTAGGAGCGCAGCTCCGTCATGCGCGGGCGCATGTAGGGGTCGAGCGAGAGAAAGCGCGAGCGGATCAGCACTTGGCCATCGCCCGGCGCGGCCAACTCGACGCTTTCCTGGCGAAAGCAATCCGCTGTCACGTCACCCGCCGGACGCTTGCACAGCACGATCTGGGTGACGTCGGTCATGGGTCGTTCCTTTCAACGAAGTCGCTGCGGCGATAACCCTGCAGGTAAAGCAGGGCCGTGAGATCGCCGTGATCGATGCGCACCTGTACCTCGGCCGCGACCACGGGCTTGGCATGGAAGGCTGCGCCCAGGCCGGCCGCCTTCAGCATCGGCAGGTCGTTCGCGCCGTCGCCCACGCAGAGCGTATCGCCGATCGGCAACCCACGCTCGGCGGCAAGACGCTCGAGCGTCGCAAGTTTGGCCTCCTTGCCCAGGATCGGCGGTTCCACCATGCCCGACAGCACGCGGCCGTCATGCTTCAAGACGTTGGCGGCGTCGAGATCGAAGCCCAGCGCCTGGCGCACCAGCGCCGTGAAATAGGTGAAGCCGCCGGAGACCAGCGCGCAGGTGGCGCCGTGTTTCTTCATGGTGGCGACCAGGGTGGCGCCGCCCGGCGTGTAGCGGATGCGCCCGGCCGCCTCGTCGAGCCTGGCGATCGGCAGTCCCTTCAAGAGGCCCACGCGCTCTTCGAGAGCGGCGGCGAAATCGATCTCGCCGTTCATGGCGCGCGCCGTGATGCCGGCGATCTTCTCGCGCAGACCCAGGAAGTCGGCCAGTTCGTCCAGCATCTCGTTCTCGATCATGGTCGATTCCATGTCGGCCACGAGCAGCCGCTTGCGCCGGCCGGCCGCGGGGACCACGACCCCGTCGAGCGCGGTCATGACGACACCGCTCGACGGGCCCCCCAACGGGCTATCGAACGGGATGTCGCAGGCCACCTCCGGCGCCAGCCAGTCGGGCGCGCCGACCGTCGCGCCCTGGGCGCGCAGCACATCGACGGCGCAGGTGATGGCGCCGTCGTTCAGCGCCGGATGGGCGGGGCCGGAGATCAGGACAAGGACGTTTTTCACGCTTGGGCTCTAGCGGCGGCCCGGCGGATTTGCAAACAATCCGCCCGCCATGGCTCCCAAGCGCGTCATCGTCATCACCGGTCCGACAGCCAGCGGCAAGTCGGCGCTGGCGCTTGCGCTCGCCCACAGGCGGCAGGGCACGGTGATCAACGCCGACGCCATGCAGACCTACGATGCGTTCCCGATCCTGACCGCACAGCCCACCGCGCGCGAGCGAGCGGACGTGCCGCATGAGCTCTATGGCGTGTTGCCGTTGTCGGAGACCCTCTCGGCCGCTCGTTGGCGAACGCTCGCCGCGGCCGAAATCGAGCGCTGCCTGGGCGACGGCCGGCCGCCCATCCTGTGCGGCGGCTCGGGCCTTTATCTTCGCACCTTGATGCAAGGCATCGCGGCCATCCCCGATGCAGCGCCTGCCTTGCGCGATCAGGCCAACGCGGAATGGCAGGCGATGGGCGCCGACGCTTTCCGCGCGCGGCTCGCCGAACAGGACCCGGCGATCGTGGCGCGGCTGAAGCCCGGCGATCGACAGCGCCATGTCCGCGCTTGGGAAGTCTGGCAGGCGACCGGCCGGCCGCTCAGCCTTTGGCAGCAGGGCGAAGGAGACGCCGTGCGCTGGCGCTTCGTCACCGTCCTGCTGGCGCCCGACCGCGGCAGGCTGCGCACCCGTATCGAACGCCGCTTCGATGGCATGCTGGCAGCGGGCGTGCTGGCCGAGGTCCGCGCCGCCTTCGATCGTGCGCCCGATCCGCGCTGGCCCGGCCTCAAGGCGCATGGCGCGCCTGAGCTGTTCAGCCATTTCCGTGGCGAGCTGTCGCTCGACGAGGCGCGCCGGATCGCCATTGATCACACCCGCCAATATGCCAAACGCCAGATGACGTGGTTCCGTCACCAGATGACACCAGATCTGGTGTTGGACCCCGAGATTAACCCAGCGTTGGAGTTGACTGAGAAATTATTGACCAATTCAGGGGGCTGAAACTTTACATTTCGTGCTGATTTTGGTTGACCCTCCCGGACCCCGGCTATACCTTCCGCGCCGCCGCAAACCCCGTTTTGCGGCATATTTGTCTTAGAGGAGGCCCGTGTCATGAAGCCCGAGGAGCCCGCCACGACTGGCGCCGATCTGTTGGTGAAAGCCCTGATCGACGAGGAAGTCGAGGTCGTCTTCGGCTATCCGGGCGGCGCGGTCCTTCCCATTTACGATTCACTGTTCAAGCAGAACCGGCTGCGCCACATCCTGGTGCGCCACGAGCAGGCGGCCGTTCATGCCGCCGAAGGCTATGCGCGATCGACCGGCAAGGTGGGCGTGGTGCTGGTGACTTCCGGTCCGGGCGCCACCAACGCGGTGACCGGCCTCACCGACGCGCTGATGGATTCCATCCCCGTCGTCTGCCTGACCGGCCAGGTGCCGACCCATCTGATCGGCAACGACGCCTTCCAGGAGGCGGATACCACGGGCATCACGCGGCCCTGCACCAAGCACAACTACCTCGTGAAGTCGGTCGCCAATCTTGCGCGCACCGTCCACGAAGCCTTCTACGTTGCGCGCTCGGGCAGGCCCGGGCCAGTCGTGATCGACCTGCCCAAGGACGTGCTGATGAACAAGCACGACTACACCGCGCCCGACAAGCCGGTGCAGCACAAGAGCTACCGCCCGCAGGTCAAGCCCGAGGCTTCGAAGATCGAGCAGGCGATCGAGCTGATCGCCGGCGCCAAGAAGCCGGTCTTCTACACCGGCGGCGGCGTCGTCAATTCCGGGCCGAAGGCCTCCAAGCTGCTCGCCCAGTTCGTGCACATGACGGGCTATCCCATCACCAACACCCTGATGGGACTCGGCACGTTTCCGGCGTCGGACAAGCAGTTCCTCGGCATGCTGGGCATGCACGGTACCTACGAAGCCAACCTGGCGATGTATCACTGCGACGTGCTGATCAATATCGGCGCGCGCTTCGACGATCGCATCACCGGCAAGCTCGCCGAGTTCTCGCCCCACTCGAAGAAGATCCACATCGACATCGATCCCAGCTCGATCAACAAGAACGTGCGGGTCGACCTGCCG
The DNA here is from genome assembly GCA_013290035.1 of Alphaproteobacteria bacterium. Taxonomy (GTDB): domain Bacteria; phylum Pseudomonadota; class Alphaproteobacteria; order Reyranellales; family Reyranellaceae; genus Reyranella. Next base: position 1,561 of record JABCYT010000129.1, on the reverse strand, counting down.
ATCGTGGGCGATGCCGGCCATGCGCTGGAAGAGCTGATCCGGGTGTGGAAGTCGAGGCAGCCGCGCACCGACCTCAAGGCGCTGAAGGCGTGGTGGGCCGAGATCGACGGCTGGCGCGGCCGCAACTGCCTCGCCTACAAGCAGGACAACGAGACGATCAAGCCGCAATACGCGCTCGAGCGGCTCTATCACCACATCAAGGACCGCGACCACTACATCACCACCGAGGTCGGCCAGCACCAGATGTGGGCGGCGCAGTTCCTGAAGTTCGAGCAGCCCAACCGCTGGATGACCTCGGGCGGCCTCGGCACCATGGGCTACGGCCTGCCGGCCGCCATGGGCGTGCAGATCGCCCATCCCGATTCGCTCGTCATCGACGTGGCGGGCGAGGCCTCGATCATGATGAACATCCAGGAGCTCTCGACGGTGGCGCAGTACCGGCTGCCGGTGAAGATCTTCATCCTCAACAACCAGTACATGGGCATGGTGCGCCAGTGGCAGGAGCTGCTGCATGGCGGCCGCTATTCCGAGAGCTATATGGAATCGCTGCCCGACTTCGTGAAGCTCGCCGAAGCGTTTGGCGCCGTCGGCCTGCGCTGCCATGAGCCGGCCAAGCTCGACGACACCATCAAGGAAATGATCGCGGTCAACCGATCGGTCGTGGTCGACGTGCTGGTCGACAAGACGGAGAACTGCTTCCCGATGATCCCCTCGGGCGCGGCGCACAACGACATGCTGCTGGGGCCCGACGACAAGGCCGCCAAGCCGATGTCGGAAGAGGGCATGGTGCTGGTGTGAGCCCGTCCGACCTGGTCTCCAGCCACACCATCTCCGTGCTGGTCGACAACGAGCCCGGCATCCTGGCGCGCGTCGTCGGCCTGTTCTCGGGCCGCGGCTACAACATCGAGAGCCTGACGGTCGCCGAGACCGACGCCCGGGAGAACCTGTCCCGCATCACCATCGTGACCAAGGGCACGCCGATGATCATCGAGCAGATCAAGGCGCAGCTCGACCGGCTGGTGCCGGTGCACCGCGTGCGCGACCTCACCGTCGAGGGCCCGCACATCGAGCGCGAGCTGGCGCTGGTCAAGGTCAAGGGCACCGGCGAGAGGCGGGTCGAGGCGCTGCGCCTGGCCGACGTGTTCCGCGCCAAGGTGATCGACGCCAAGACCGATTCCTTCGTGTTCGAGGTCACCGGCAACTCCGACAAGGTGCAGACCTTCGTCGGCCTGATGGAAGGCCTCGGCCTGGTCGATGTCGGCCGCACCGGCATCGTCGCCATGTCGCGCGGCAGCGAGGCGCTGTGATGCCGACCCTTCGAGACGGCGGCCTGCAGCCGCCTCCTCAGGGTGAGGCACCTTTGAACGCGCGACCTCATCCTGAGGAGGCCCGAAGGGCCGTCTCGAAGGACGGACAACAATAATGGACTACGTCGTTGCCCTTCTGGGCCTGGCGGTCGTCCATCTCCTGGCGGTGGCGAGCCCCGGCCCCTCGACCGTGCTGGTGATCCAGACCGCGGCCGTCGCCGGCCGGCGCGGCGGGCTTTTGGCAGCCCTGGCCA
>JABCYT010000128.1 GCA_013290035.1 Alphaproteobacteria bacterium | reverse complement strand
CGCCGATATCGACAAGGCGCTGTCCTGGGGACCCGGATTGCGCTGGGGCATCATGGGTCAGGTCCTTCTCAATCACCTGGGTGGCGGGCAGGGCGGCATCGAGCACTTCTTCGACCAGTTCACCGGGCCCATGACGGCTTGGTGGAAGGTGCTCGGCTCGCCCGAACTGACCCCTGAAGTGCGGCGCAAGCTGATCGACGGCCTGCATGCGGAGGTGGGAACGCGCACGGTCTCCGACCTGGAGGCGCAACGTGACGAGATCCTGCTCGGATTGCTCGAGCTGCGTGCCAAGTACGAAGCGCCCGCGGTGACATCGCAAAAGGTGGCTCGTGCGGGCTGAAGCGCCCGACGCGCGGCGAAAGCGCATCGTGATCGTCGGCGGAGGATTTGCCGGGGTCGCGGCGGCGCGCGCCTTGAAGCGATGCGATGCCGACGTCGTGGTGATCGACCAGCGCAACCACTACATCTTCCAGCCGCTGCTCTATCAGGTGGCCACGGCGGTCTTGGCGCCCTCCGAGATCGCCGCTCCGATCCGGCAGCTTGCCAAGGTGCAGAAGAACGTCAGCGTGACGCTTGGCGAAGTGACCGGTGTCAACCTGGACGCCCGGTCAGTCGACGTATCCTGCCCTGACGTCGGGATGCGCAAGGTCCGGTTCGATTTTCTCGTGATCGCGACGGGCATGCGGCCGAGCTATTTTGGGCATGACGAATTCGCAGAATATGCGCCGGGCCTCAAGAGCCTGGCCGACGCCGAGACCATTCGTGCGAGGATCCTCAGCGCCTATGAACGGGCGGACGCAACCGACGACCAGTGTCAACGCGCGCGGCAGATGACATTCGTCCTGGTGGGTGGTGGACCCACCGGCGTGGAGCTGGCCGCGTCGATGGCGCAGCTGGCCAAGGTCACGCTGCGTTCCCAGTTCCGGCGGATCGATCCGGCAAGCAGCTCGATCATCCTGGTCGAGGGCAGCAAGCGGATCCTTCCGACGTTTGCCGAGAGCCTCGCAAAGAGGGCGACCCGGCGGCTCGAGAAACTCGGCGTCGAGATCCAGACAGGCGTCAAGGTCGAGGCGGTCGACGAGAAAGGTGTCGTCGCCAATGGCACGAGAATTGACAGTGCCACGGTGCTGTGGACGGCGGGCGTCGCCGCCTCGCCGATCACGAAGCTGCTGGGCCGCGAGACAGACCGCGCGGGCCGCGTGTCGGTCGGCCCAGGCCTCGACGTCCCGGGTGTGCCGGATGTGTTCGTCGTCGGCGACGCATCATCGATCACGAGCGATGGACGACCGGTGCCGGGCGTGGCGCAGGCGGCCATCCAGCAGGGACGCTATGTCGGACGCCTGATCGCGCGACAGCTCAAGGGCCGGAAGCCCGGGCGGCCATTCCGCTATCGCGACAAGGGCAGCATGGCCGTCGTCGGCCGGAACTTCGCCATCCTGGAAAGCAGCCACCTCCGCACCAGCGGCTTTGTCACGTGGCTCGTCTGGGTATTGCTGCACGTCATGTCGCTTCCCCAGATGCAGAACCGGTTGCGGGTGCAGACGCAGTGGTTCTGGTCGTATTTCACCGGCCAACGCGGCGCGCGATTGATCCCCGAGCGAGCCGCAGCTCCCTCCGAACAGCGCTGACTCTCCCCCATCCGAGGGATATGTCGCGCGGGGCCCAAGGCCTATGTCGTGTTGTAACGACAATCAGGAACAGGCGATGGCAAGCATCTCCCTTCTCGTCTCGAAGCAACGCAGCCGCCTGGCCGACTTCGTCACCCTGACGAAACCCGGGGTGATGATGCTCGCCGTCTTCACCGCAGTCGTTGGCTTGACCATTGCACCAGGTGATCTCGCCCCGCTTCGCGCGTGCATGGCAGTCCTTGCCATTGCGGCGGGAGCCGGCGCCGCCGGCATCCTCAACATGTGGTACGACGCCGACATCGACGCCGTCATGACACGCACGGCCCGCCGGCCCATTCCCAGCGGCAGGATTGGCCAGGGCGAAGCGCTCGCGTTCGGGCTGGTCCTTGCCGCTGGCAGCGTCGTCGTGCTTGCGCTCGCGGCGAACCTGGTGGCGGCCGGATTGCTCGCCTTCACGATCCTCTTCTACGTCGTGGTCTACACGGCCTGGCTGAAGCGGCGCACGCCGTACAACATCGTCATCGGCGGGGCCGCCGGTGCCCTGCCGCCGGTGATCGGCTGGGCCGCGGCCACCGGCGATATCGGACTCGAGCCGCTGGTGCTGTTCCTGATCGTCTTCCTGTGGACGCCGCCCCATTTCTGGGCGCTGGCGCTCAATCGCAGCGACGACTATGCCCGTGCCGGCGTGCCCATGCTGCCGGTCGTCGCCGGCCGCGCGGCGACCAAGCGGCAGATCGTGCTTTACAGCCTTCTCCTGGTGCCGGCTTCGCTGCTGCCCTGCGTGCTGGGATTTGCCGGTGCGCTCTATGGCGCGATCGCCGTCGTCTGGGGCGCGCTCTTCATCGCCATCGCCTTGCGGCTCGGCAGAATGCGCGAGGGCGATGCGCCGGTGGCCCGGCGGCTGTTCGTGTTGTCCATCGCCTATCTCTTCCTGCTGTTTGCCGCACTGCTGTCCGACCACCACGGAGGCCCCGCCCAGGCCGACTTGTCATCTGCGGACGCCCATGTCGGCGTCGCCACGGCAGGGGAGGGCTGACATGCGACGCGGTCTGTTCGCTGCTCTCCTGATCGGCGCAGCGGCGCTCGCCGGCTGCTCCGAGGGCGTCCTCGATCCCAAGGGTCCGATTGCGGCGGCCGATCGGGAGATCCTGTTCAACTCGCTCGCCATCATGCTGGCGATCGTCGTCCCCACGATCCTCGCCACGATCGGCGTCGCCTACTGGTTCCGCTCGTCCAACCGGTATGCCCGCTACCGGCCGGACTTCACCTATTCCGGCCGCCTCGAGTTGCTCGTCTGGTCGATCCCGGCGATGACGGTGCTGCTGGTCGGTGGCGTCGCCTGGATCGGCGCGCACGACCTCGATCCGCGCAAGCCGATCGACTCGAACGTCGATCCGGTCCGGGTCCAGGTCGTCTCGCTCGACTGGAAGTGGCTGTTCATCTACCCCGACCAGGGGATCGCCAGCGTCAACCATTTGACCGTTCCCGTCGGCACGCCCGTCAGCTTCGAACTCACCTCCTCGGGCGTCATGAACAGCTTCTTCGTGCCGCAGCTCGGCAGCCAGATCTACACCATGGCCGGCATGGTGACGCGCCTGCACCTGCAGGCCGACCACGAGGGCACCTATCGCGGCCTGTCCGCCAATTACAGCGGCGAGGGTTTCGCCGACATGCGCTTCACTGTCGACGCTGTCCCGCCCGAGGCGTTCGCCCAGTGGATCGACGGGGCACGCGGCGCCGGCCCGATGCTCGACGCCGGCACCTACGCCGCGCTCGCCAAGCCGAGCTCGGCGGTCGCTCCCTTCACCTATCGGTCGGTCGCTCCCGACCTGTTCAACGGCATCCTGGGCTCCGCCATGCATATGCATGGTTCCGCGGGGCACGCGCATTCGACTGCACAGAGGGCGGAAAAGTGAATCTCCTGGGCAAGCTCAGCTGGGACGCGATCCCGCTCGATCAACCGATCATCATGGGCGCGACGGCCTTCATGGTCCTGGTGATCGTGGCCGTCCTGTCCTTCATCACCTTCAAGGGATATTGGGCCCCGCTGTGGCGCGACTGGATCACCTCGGTGGACCACAAGCGCATCGGCGTGATGTACATCCTGCTCGCCCTGGTCATGCTGCTGCGCGGCTTTTCCGACGCCATCATGATGCGCGCGCAGCAGGCGGTCGCCGTCGGCGGGGCGCAAGGCTACCTGCCGCCGGAACACTTCGACCAGATCTTCTCGGCGCACGGCACCATCATGATCTTCTTCATGGCGATGCCGTTCGTGATCGGCGTGATAAACGTCGTCGTGCCGCTGCAGCTTGGCGTGCGTGACGTCGCTTTCCCGACCCTGAACTCGGTGAGCTTCTGGCTGACCGCTTCGGGCGCGCTGCTGATCAACATCTCGCTGGCGGTCGGCGAGTTCGCCAAGACCGGCTGGGTCGCCTATCCGCCGCTCAGCGAGCTGCAATTCTCGCCCGGCGTCGGCGTCGACTATTATCTCTGGTCGCTGCAGATCTCCGGCATCGGCACGCTGCTGTCGGGCATCAACTTCGTCACCACGATCCTGAAGTTGCGCGCGCCGGGCATGGGCTACATGCGCATGCCGGTGTTCTGCTGGACCGCCCTGGCGACTAGCCTGCTGATCGTCGCGGCCTTCCCGGTGCTCACGGCGACCTTCGCCATGCTGCTGCTCGACCGCTATCTCGGCTTCCACTTCTTCTCGGTCGACGGCGGCGGCAACGCCATGATGTACGTCAACCTGTTCTGGGTCTGGGGCCATCCCGAGGTCTATATCCTCGTCCTGCCGGCGTTCGGCATCTACTCCGAGGTCGTGGCGACCTTCTCGGGCAAGCCGCTGTTCGGCTACCGCTCCATGGTCGCCGCCACCATGGCGATCTGCGTGCTGTCCTTCCTGGTCTGGCTGCACCATTTCTTCACCATGGGCGGCAGCGCCGACGTCAACGGCTTCTTCGGCGTCATGACCATGATCATCGCCGTGCCGACCGGCGTGAAGGTCTTCAACTGGCTGTTCACCATGTATGGCGGCCGCGTCCGCTTCACGGTGCCGATGCTGTGGTCGATCGGATTCATGATCACCTTCGTCGTCGGCGGCATGACCGGCGTGCTGATGGCCGTGCCGCCCGCCGACTTCCAGGTGCACAACAGCCTGTTCCTGGTGGCGCACTTCCATAACACCATCATCGGCGGCGTCGTGTTCGGCCTGATGGCGGGCTACAATTACTGGTTCCCCAAGGTATTCGGTTTCAGGCTCGACGAGCGCTGGGGCAAGGCCTCGTTCTGGTGCTGGTTCACGGGCTTCTACCTCGCCTTCATGCCGCTCTATGCGGTGGGCCTGATGGGCATGACCCGCCGCCTGCAGCACTACGACAATCCGGCCTGGCAGCCGTGGCTGATGGTGGCGGCGCTCGGTGCCGTGGTGATCCTGGCCGGCGTCGCCTGCCAGGCCATCCAGCTCGTCGTCTCGGTCCGCGCCCGCCGGCAGCTGCGGGATACGACGGGCAATCCCTGGGGGGGCCGCACGCTCGAATGGTTCACGCCGTCGCCGCCGCCGGCCTGGAACTTTGCCGTCCTGCCATCGGTCGGCCGTTTTGCCCGGCGGACGCCTGCCAAAGAGACGCAGGACTACAAGGCGATCGAAATGCCCAACAACAGCCCGATCGGAGTCATCACGGCCTTCTTTGCCGTCGTCACCGGCTTTGCCTTGATCTGGCACATCTGGTGGATGGCCGGGCTGGGCCTGCTCGGCGCCTTCGTGACGCTGCTCGCCTTCGCCTTCCGCCGCCAGGAGGAGATCGAAGTGCCCGCCGTCGAGCTCGCCCGCTTCGACCGCGCTCATCCGGCGGAGGTCATGCCATGAACATCGCTGTTGCCCTTTCCGATGTCCCGCCGGAGCTTGCGGCAAGCGAAGCCGGCCCGGCGCCGAAGCGAGTCGTCGTCGCCTACGGCTTCTGGATCTTCCTGCTGAGCGACATCGTGATGTTCGCGACGCTCTTTGCGGCCTATGCCGTACTGGCGCGCGCGACTGACGGCGGGCCGAACGGCGTGCAGTTGTTCAGCCAGACAAGCGTCGCCGTCGAAACCGCCTGCCTGCTTGCCTCGAGTTACACCTGCGGACTGATGTCGCTGGCGGTGAAGTCGCGACGTCACCTCGGCACCTATTTCGGCGCTTTCGTCACCTTCGCACTCGGCCTGGCGTTCCTCGCGCTCGAGCTCCGGGAGTTCGCCGACATGATCGTCCGCGGCGACGGCCCGCAGCGCAGCGCCTTCCTGTCCGCCTTCTTCACCCTGGTCGGCTGCCATGGGCTGCATGTGACGGCCGGGCTGGTCTGGCTGGTCGTGATGATGGTCCAGGTGGTTCTCAGAGGCTTCCATCCCACCGTGCAGCGTCGCCTGGCCTGCTTCTCCCTGTTCTGGCACGCGCTCGACATCGTCTGGGTGTGGCTGTTCACGGTCGTCTATCTGATGGGAGTCCGCGCATGACCGACACCGCATTCGACCGGCCGCCCGGAGATCCATCGATGCCTGCCGAAAGCGAAGAGCGGGAGTCCGCCGGCGTGCTCGTCTACACGATCGGATTGCTGCTCGCTGTGGGCCTCACGGCCACATCGTTCTGGGTCGCCAACACCGGCCTGCTGTGGGGGCCGGGCGTCCCCCTTGGCCTCGTCGTGCTCGCCGTCGCCCAGATGGGCATCCACCTGGTCTTCTTCCTGCACATCACGACCGGACCGGACAACACCAACAACGTGCTGGCGCTGGCGTTCGGCATCCTCACCGTGATCCTGGTCGTCGTCGGCTCGCTGTGGATCATGGCCGATCTCAACCACAACATGATGCCGCGGCCGGAGCTAATGAATTTGCATATGCAGCACTGACCGGCATTCGGGGCGAACCATGATCCGATGCATTGACCTGTGGACCAGAGACGACCAACGGTCGCACTTCGAGGAAGGGCACATCGCTATCGAACATGTCCGAGCGTTGTTAAACCACTCGAGACGTTATCCTGGGCAACGAGGAAAGACATGGCCGTCGAGATTGAAAGAAAGTTCTTGGTGCGTGACGAAAGCTGGCGGGGTTTTTCTACACGGCAACAGGAGATCAGGGACGGGCTGATCGCAGTCGCCAATGGCCGCAAGGTGCGTGTCAGGATTTGCGATCAGCGAGCCACTTTGGCCGTGAAGTCGAAGACGGAAAGTCTGGCAAATGCAGAATTTGAGTATGAAATACCCCGAGCCGATGCCGAGGAGTTGATCGCCCACCATTGCCTTCGTCGCGAGCTTGCAAAGACCCGATATTTCGTCCCTCACGGTCGGCTTACATGGCAAGTCGATGTCTACAAGGGGATACTGGACGGCGTAATCCTGGCTGAAGTCGAGCTTCCGTCGGAGACGGCCGAGCTTGCGCTTCCAGTTTGGGTCGGTCGGGAGGTCACAGGCAATCCCGACTACAAGAAGATCAACATGGTGAACGCACGGACTCATTCAGAAGGTGTTTCGCCGCGATCAGGTCTGCGGTGTCGAAACCCTCCGTAAAGCGGTTGTAGATCGGCTGGAGGCAGTTGATGGCGTCAGCGTGGCGGCCGTGATGACGGAGCAGGCGGGCGAGGCTCGTCGCCGCGCGCAACTCCCAAGACAGCGACTTTTGCTGGCGCGCCTCATCGAGCGCCTGCCGGAAGAGGTCCTCCGCCGTTTCCGCGGCTGCAGGCGCGCCCTGCAACAGGAAAAGTTCGCCTTTGAGGCGCAGCAACTCGGGCGCGTAGAAGCCTGCCTCGGACTGCGCGATCCGTGCTTCGAGCACCGCAAATCCCTCGGCGACTCGCCCGGCGTGAGCCAAGGCTTCCACCAGCTCGCTCAGGAAGATCAGAAAGTTGAAGTTGGGCTCGGCGATCTCGTCAAGACCGGCCGGCAGCAGTCGCAATCCTGCTTCTAAATCGCCACCCTTGAGGACCACGACCCTTTGAAGCCTGGTACCAAGATCGCTCCACAGCAGCAAGCTATGCTTTCTCGAATGATCGACCAGCATCCCCGTATGACGCACTGCGGCGGCCAGGTTTCCCACCCACAGCGCGATCGGGCATGCCGCCAAGGCGAGGGCGTAACACAGTGACATTGCGTGACCGCCCGCTTGTGCCTCTTCGATGCTTGTTTCGGCAGTGCGCACCGCCTGATCGGCAAAGCCCTGCAACCACAGCACTCGCGCAAGGAACACGCGAGCCGACACGCGCAAGTCGATGCCGAAGCGAATGATATCCTGGAAGCGAATGACAACGCACCC
>JABCYT010000127.1 GCA_013290035.1 Alphaproteobacteria bacterium | reverse complement strand
AGCGCGCCCGAAATGTCGGAACGCATGCGGGCAATCTCGTCGATTGCCGTTTCCAACTCGGCGAACGCGCGCGAAGAGGCTGCGATCAGGATGCAGCCTTCAGGCGTCGGTTTGCTGGCCTTGCCGATTCGCTCGAGAAGCCGCGTTCCGAGCTGCTGCTCGAGCTGGCGGATCTGGTTGCTGACGGCCGGCTGCGTGAGACCAAGCGTGTCGGCCGCCGCCGAGAAGCCGCCGAGACGCGCCACCTCGCGCAGGGCGCGAAGTCGTTCCAGGCTCGGCAGATGTCGATGGACCATGATCATCGATCATAGTTTTAGAAATGATCTTGATCAAAAAGTAAAATTTCTGAAATGGACAAAATTGCTCCGTAATGGCGCCGGGAAGCGACAAACGGAGAGCCCGATGGACATGTTCGAGACTTCCGCCATGCCAGCCCAGCCCATCGGCGGCAGCTTCGCGTGGACGGTGCCGCAGGTCATGGAGCGCGACGACTGGATCTGCCGGCTGGGCGAGGCCGACGTCGCCGAAATCGACGAAGCGGTACGGCTGACGCGAATGCGCGGCCTTGCGATCCAGGAAATCGGCCGCGACGACTTTCCGCTCGACCGCCTGACGACCCGGCTGGGGGCGCTCCGGGCGCAGATCCGCTCCGGCCTCGGATTCGGCTACATCAAGGGCCTGCCGGTCGAGCGTTACGATCGCGAGACGCTGATCCGCGTCTATTGGGGACTCTGCCGCCATGTCGGCGACCCGGTGACGCAGAACCGCAACGGCCATCTGGTGGGCCACGTCATCGATGTCGGCGACGCGGTCGAAGACCACAACAAGCGCATCACCCAGACCAGCGCCGAACTCTGCTTCCATACCGACTCCTGCGATGTCGTGACCCTGCTCTGCCTCAATCGGGCGCTCAGCGGCGGCGAAAGCATGATCGTGAGCGGCATCTCTGTGCACGACGAGCTGCTGCGCCGCCGGCCGGACCTGCTCGCCGAACTCTACAAGCCGATCTACATGGACCGCCGCGGCGAGGTGCCGCCTGGCAAGAAGCCGTGGTTCGGCATGCCGCTTTTCTCCTGGCATCGCGGCCTGTTCACCGGCTACTCGCCGGTCCGCCAGTACATCGACTCGCTCACGCGCTTTGCCGACGCGCCGCGCCTGTCGAACGCGCAGCGCGAGGCGCTCGACCTGTACTATGCGATCTGCGAGGAGGATGCGTTCTGCCTGCGCCTGCACTTCGAGCCGGGCGACATCCAGTTCCTGCAGAACCATGTCGTCTTCCATTCGCGCACCGCCTATGTTGACCGGCCGGGGCCGCAGCGACGCCATCTCATGCGCATCTGGCTGTCGCTGCCCGACGGTCGGCTCCTGCCGCCCGCTTTGGCGGAGAAGTGGATCAACATCGAGGTCGGCACGCGGCGCGGCGGCGTGCCGACCGACAAGCAGCCGGTCATTCCGCTCGATCCGTTCACCCCCGCCTATGCCTGAGGCTAGTGCAGCACAGCGCTTAGAAACGTCTCGAGCTCCGGCGTGCGCGGCCTGGCGAGCGTCGCGGCGGCGGGGCCTTCCTCCCAGATCCGGCCCTCGTGCATGAACACGACCCTGTTGGCAACCTTGCGGGCGAAGCCGATCTCGTGCGTCACCAGCATCATGGTCATGCCGTCGCGCGCCATCTCCTCCAGCACCTTCAGCACTTCGCCGACCAGCTCGGGATCGAGCGCCGAGGTGATCTCGTCGAACAGCATCACCACCGGCTGCATGGCGAGCGAACGGGCGATCGCCACCCTCTGCTGCTGGCCGCCCGAGAGCTGGTCGGGATAGGCGTCGATCTTCTCGGCCAGTCCCACCTTGCGCAGCACCGCCTCGGCCAGTTGCCGCGCTTCGGCGGGCGGCACGTGCTTCACCACCTTGGGTGCCAGCGTGATGTTCTTCTCGACGCTGAGATGGGGGAAGAGGTTGAAGCTCTGGAACACGATGCCGACATGCTGGCGAAGCTTGCGCAGGTCGGTGCCGGGATCGTTCACGATCGTGCCGTCGAATGTGACGGTGCCGCCCTGGATCGGCTCCAGCCCGTTCACGCAGCGCAGCAAGGTGCTCTTGCCCGAGCCCGAGCGGCCGATGATGGCGATGATCTCGCCTCTCTCGACGTTGAGCGACACGCCGTTCAGCACAGTGTGGGTGCCGTAGCGCTTGACGACGTCCGTAAGTTCAACGAGCGACATGGAGCCTCCGCTCGAGCCGGCGGGATACTTGCGTCAGCGGGAAGCAGAGCGCGAAGTAGATGGCGGCAACGATCAGGTAGACGGTGAAAGGACGGAAGGTGGTGGCGGTGGTGAGCTGGCCCTCGCGGGTGAGCTCGATGAAGCCGATGACGGCAGCCAGCGAGGTGTTCTTGATGAGCTGGACCAGGAAGCCCACGGTGGGCGGAATAGCAAGCCGGAGTGCCTGCGGCACAATGATATAACGCAGCTGCTGGGTGAGACCGAGGCCCAGCGAGGCGCCGGCCTCCCACTGGGTGCGTGGGATCGCCTGCAGGCAGCCGCGCCAGATCTCGCCCAAAAAGGCGCCGGCATAGATCGAGTACGATGCGGCGGCGGCGATCCACGGCGAGACGGTGAAGCCGAAGATCGACAGGCCGAAGAAGAACACGAACAGCCAGGCGAGCAATGGCGTGCCCTGCACGACCAGGACGTAGACCGCCCCCAGCCAGCGCAGCGGGGCCCAGGCGGAGACGCGCAACAGCGCGATCGCCAGGCCCACAAGGCCGCCGCCCAGGAAGGCGATGGCCGTCAGCGCCAGGGTCCAGCGCGTGGCCGCGATCAGGTAGAGCACGTCGATGAAGGAAAGCTCGCGGATCATCGGCGGGCGAACACGAGCTGGTAGAGGCCGGCAAACAGCAGGCGGAAGATCATCGCCAGTGCCAGATAGGCCGCGGCCACCAGGATGTAGACCTCGAAGTCGCGGAAGGTGCGCGACTGGATGATCGAAGCCATGTGGAACAGGTCCTGGGCCGAGATCTGCGAGACCACGCTGGTGGCCAGCATCAGCAGCACGAACTGGCTGGCGAGTGCGGGATACATAAGCTTGAGCGCGGGAAAGACGATGACGTGGCGGAAGACTTGCAGGCCGGAGAGGCCGAGCGACTGGCCGGCCTCGATCTGCGAGCGCGGGATCGCCTCCAGCCCGGCGCGGATGATTTCTATGGAATAGGCGCCGAGATTGATCGACAGCGCGATGAACGCCGCGGTGTTGGCGTCGAATTTCAGGCCGGCGCTGGGCAGGCCGAAGAAGATCAGGAAAAGCTGGACGATCAGCGGCGTGTTGCGGATCGTCTCGACATAGACCGCGATGGGCCGGCGGATCCAGGCTGGCCCGTAGACGCGGCCCGCCGCGCCGGCCAGGCCGATCACCAGGCCTGCGACCATGGTGACCAGTGAGAGCTCGAGGGTCAGGACGAGGCCGTCGAGCAGAAACTCCCACGCAGCGAAGACGTCGCGGAACTGGAAACTGTACGTCATACGCCGGCGATTCTTCTCCCCGCCGAACCCTAACGCCGCTCGCTGCGGGGATCGAGGGCGTCCTGCAGGCCATCGCCGACGAAATTGAAGGCGATCACCGTGAGGAAGATCAGCAGGCCGGGCCACAGCGCCAGTACCGGCGCCTGCTGCAGCAGCTCCTGCGCGCCGGTCAGCATATTGCCCCAACTCGCCGCTGGCGGTTGGGTGCCCAGACCGAGAAAGGACAGCGTCGATTCGAACAGGATGAGCGTGCCGACCGACATCGTGGTGGCGACCACCAGCGACCCCGCCGCGTTGGGCAGGATGTGGCGGAACATGATGCGCAAGGGCACCGCGCCCAGCGCCTGCGCGGCGCGCGTGAAATCGCGGGCCTTGAGCGACAGCGTCTCGGCGCGCACCAGCCGCGCCACCGTCGTCCATCCCGTGAGCGCCACGATGACCACGATGCGATAGAGCGAGAAGGTCTCCGACTGTGCGATCTCGGCCGGGATGCCGATCTTTCTGGGATCAATGGCGGCCAGCACGATCAGGAGTGGCAGCAGCGGCAGCGCGATCACGCCGTCGGTGAGGCGCATCAGTACGCTGTCGAGCCGGCCGCCGAGATAGCCGGCCAAAACGCCGACGATCGCCCCCAGGATCGCCGACAGCAGCGCGCCCGAGAGGCCCACCAGCAGCGACACGCGGCCGCCATCGAGCAGGCGCTGGAAGAGGTCGCGGCCGAGATCGTCGGTGCCCAGCCAATGTTCGGCCGATGGGCCTTCCAGGCGGCGGAAGAGGTCGGTGGTGCTGGGATCGATGCCGCGCAGATCGGCAATCAGCGGGGCGGCGAGCGACAGCACGAGGAGAACGACCAAAAACGCCAGCGACACCTGCGCCAGCCGATGACGCATCAGCCTGTTCCACACCAGGCGGCGCGGGCTGGCCGCGGTCGTCATGCGCTTCCTGCGATCGACACGCGCGGATCGACCCAGACATAGGCGAGGTCGGCCAGAAGATTGCCGACGATGGTGGCCAGGGTCGCGATCAGCAGCCCGACCAGGGCAAGGTTGTAGTCGTTGTCGAGGATCGCCTGGTAGATCGCCTTGCCCATGCCCGGCCAGGCGAACATGGTCTCGGTGATCAGCGCGCCCGACAGCAAGCCACCGAAGGAGAGGGCGAGGATGGTCAGCACCGGCGCCAGGGCGTTGGCGAAGGCATGGCCCCATAGCACGCGGCGCTCGGGCGCCCCCTTGGCGCGGGCGGTGCGGACGTAGTCCTGGCGCAAGGCCTCGATCATGGCGCCGCGCATGAAGCGCGTGAAGCCGCCGAGCTGGACCAGGGTCAGCGTGACCACCGGCAAGGCGAGAAAGCGCAATCGCTCGGCCAGCGCGGCCGGCCACGGCGTGCCCGGCCGGATGTCGGCCATGCCGCCGGCCGGCAGCCAGCCCAAGGTGACGGCGAACAAGGTGATCAGCAGCAAAGCGAGCCAGAAGGGCGGGGCGGAGATGCCGGCAAAGCACAGCAGGTTGATTAGATAATCGGTGCGGCTGCGCGGACGATTGGCCGCCCAGATGCCGAGCGGCAGGGCGATGGCGGTGGCCAGCACGAAGGCGATACCGGCCAGGACCAGGGTGTTGAGCAAGCGCGGCCACAGCACCGCCAGCACCGGCTGGTTGAACGAGCGCGAATAGCCGAAATTGCCCTGCAGCGCCTGGCCGGCCCAGGCGAGGTAACGCTCCATCAGAGGCTTGTCGATGCCGTAGACGGCGCGCAGTCGGGCCGCGTCCGCGCTGGTCATCTTGGGATCGCCCGCGATCATCAGGTCGATCGGATCGCCCGGCATCAGCCCGATCAGCAGGTAGACCACGAAGCTCATCAAGGCGAGCGTGACGACGGTCTGCACCGCGCGGCTGGCGAGGTAGCGGCTCATGGCTGGGGGCGCGCGACTCCAGTCGCGCGTCTTTGCTTGCAGCGAGAGAAGATCGCGCCACTGGAGTGGCGCGCCCCCAGCATAGTCATGCCGCCAGGCGCTTTTCGAGTCCCGCCTTCACCGCGGGCCAGTCGGTGTCTACGATCGAGAAGTAGACCGAATCGCGGACATGGCCGTCGGCCATGATCATGTGCTTGCGGAAGATGCCTTCCTGGGTGGCGCCGAGCTTCAGGATGGCGGCGCGGCTGCGGGCATTGCGCACGTCGGTCTTGTATTCGACCCGATGGAATTTCAGCGTCTCGAAGGCGTGCCGCATCAGCAGCAGCTTGCACTCTGGATTGACCGGACCGCCCCAGGTCGATGGTTCGTACCAGGTCGAGCCGATCTCGAGCTTCTTGTGCGCCTCCTCGATGTTGAGGTAGCGCGTCATGCCGACATAGTGGTTCGGGGCCTTCAGCAGCACGGCAAAAGCGAGATCGTGCGTGCCGTCGCTGCGCTTCAGCGCATTGTCGATATAGGGATCGTAGAGCGCGCCCAGCGCCGAGGTCGTGACGGCGAAGATCTCAGGATGCTGCGCCGCCGGCCGGATGGCGTCGCGGTGGCGCTCCTCCAGCGGCTCCAGGCGCACGAATTTTCCGTCGAGCGCCACCTTGGCAAGCGCCATCTAGTCCTCCCAGCGCCATTGCTCGATCCACAGGGTCGAGCTGTTGAGGTGACCGGTCGGCACCACGCCCTTGAGCGCCTTGGGAATCACGAAGGGATCGACGCGGAAGAACAACGGCAGGACGGGCAGGTCGTCGGCATGGATGCGCTGGATGTCGGCGAACAGGGCGCGGCGCTTGGTCGAATCGAGCTGGCGCTCGGCGGCATCGAGGGCCTTGTCCATCTCGGCGCTCCGGTAGCCCGGATAGTTCTGGCCGCTCCAGCCGTTGGCGGCCGTGGGGATCTCCTCCGAATGCAGGGTCGAGCGCGGCACGCCTTCGGGTTGCTCGACCCAGGCATACATGGCGAGCCCGGTGAACTGCCGCCGGTTCAGGGATTCCGAGAAGATGCGCGGGGGTTCGGCCTTGATGCGCAGCTCGATCCCGACCTGGCGCAACTGGCTCTGGATCACCTGCGCCACGAGTTCGCGCACGCGGTTGCCGGCGGTGGTCGTGATCTCGATCGAGAAGCGTTCGCCCTTGGCATTCTGGCGCACGCCGTTCTTGATGTCGGCGAAGCCCGCCTCGTCCAGAAGCTTGCGCGCCGTCGCCGGATCATAGGGATATTGGCGCGCCACCGGACTGTACATCGGGTCGAGCGGGCTGACCGGGCCGTCGGCGACGGGCTGCTTGTCCTCGAACAGCTTGTCGGAGATCGCCTTGCGGTCGATCGCCATCAGGATGGCCTGGCGCACCCGCCGGTCGGCCAGCAGGTCGTTGTCGAGCTTGGTGTCGATATGCTCGTAGATCAGCGCCGGCTTGTAGATGAAGTCGTACTTGTCCTTGTGGCGCTTCTCGAAGGCCAGCGCCTGGTCGAGCGAGAGGCCGAGCTCGCCCAGCACGTAGTCGATATTGCCGGACAGCAGGTTGGCCTCGAGGGCCGCGGTGTTCTCGATGATTTTCACGACGATGCGCTTGAAATGCGGCTTCTCGCCCGTCCAGCTCGCATTCTGTTCGAGCGTAATGCGGCTGCCGGGCACGATCTCGACGATGCGGTAGGGGCCGAAGGCGAGCCCCGGATTGGTCGAATCGGTGTCGTAGGCGGTCTTGTTGCGGTACTCGGCCGGATTGGCGTCGAAGATCGGCTTCTCGATGTGCGCCGGCACGAGGTTGAGGCTGAGGCTGTTGTAGTCGAAGGTCACGCGGTCGATCGTCATGGTGAAATGGCGGTCGTCCTTGATGTCGAGTTTTAAGATGCGTTTATAACCTTCGGACGAGGCGACGCCAGACAACGGATGCTTGCCGACCTCCAGGGTGAAGGCGACATCGTTGGCGGTGACGGGCACGCCGTCGCCCCACTTCATGTCGCGCATCTCGACATCGACTTCCATGCCCTTCTTGCCGCCTCCCTTGCCGTCATCCGGCAGGTCGATCACCCGCGCCTTGCCGTTCTCGATGGTGGGCAGCTCGGTGCAGACCAGGCAGACGAGCTTGGAGTTGGCGTCATAGGCCGTGAGCGGCCTGGCCGTCATGTTGCTGATCAGCGACTTGGCCAGCATCGAGCTGATCAGCGGATTCCAGGTGCCCGGCGTCTGCGTCATGCCGAGCACCAGCTCGTCCTTGGCGGAGGCGGGGGCGGCGAGCGTGCAGAGTGCGAGAACTAGGAATAGAGCGCGACGGATCATGTCCGCCGCACCGTCGCATTGGTCGAGAAATGCCGCAACACGCACACTGTCATCCCGAGCGCAGCGCCTGCCCTGAGCGAAGCCGAAGGGAGGGACCTTTCCTGCGTCCTAAAGGTCCCTTGGCCTTCGGCCTCGGGATGACAACTGTGCCGTGGCTAACGCCCCATCATCGAGCGCGGCGCGGGCGGGCGGCCGCCGTGGTTGGCCGACCATTGCTCGGGCGCCTCGAGGAAAGCCTTGGTCTCGGTGAGCCCGCGTTCGTCGAAGTACTTGTGCTTCTGCGCC
>JABCYT010000126.1 GCA_013290035.1 Alphaproteobacteria bacterium | reverse complement strand
AGTGGGTTTGCGGCACGCGCACCGAAGCCGCGGCCAGCTTGCCGATATAGTCCTTGCGCAGGTTCCAGCGCACCAGCCCGATCGGGTTGAAAAGACGGCTGGCGATGGCCATGGCTTCCGTCCAGTCACGGAAGGCGTTGCTGGCGCGGTAATAGCCCCAGGTCGAGCGGATCACGACGGCCGCCGCCCTGTCGAACGCCGCGCGCGGTCCGTCCCAGGGCGCGCCGACGACCGAAAAGCCGCGCCGTTCCAGCGCTTCGGCATAGAGCCTGTCGGAGGCGGTGATCTCGGGCTGGCCGGCAGCGGTGGCGAGGACGATCGCCCTAGCGCGGTTGGGCATCGAGCCAGCGGCGCGCCTCGTCGGCGGTCCTGAAGATATCCGCCGGCCGTCGAGCGGCGGCGAGATTGAGGAATCTGTCGACGAACTCGCGCGCAAGGGGGGTCGTCACCACAAAGGCAACCGGCCCGGCGGGCCCCGTCGCATAGGCCCTCATGCGGGCGCCGAGCATCATGACGTCATCATCGCTCGCTTGCAGGTCGACGTCGCTCGCATCGAACAATTTGGCGTACGGCGCGGCGTCGGCAACGACCACGGCATCGAGATAGGCCTCGATGTCTTTCAGGGTCACGACCCCTTCGGTCGTGGCTACGACCAGGCGCTCCTCGTGCGAGATCGTCCAACGAATAGGCATCGCGGAGACTATGGGCAGTGCGCCATTTTCGGACAAGAGTTGTGTCCGCCTTGCGGCTCTCGGCCCATCACAAAATCGAGATTTGACGCCGCCGTCCGAGCTTCGCGCCGGCGAGAAATGGCGCCATGTCGAACGCGAGATCGATATCAGGTTGCGTCGCGTCGCCCGCTAGGGGTGGACGACGCTTACTTGCAGACATTGCGCAGCGCCTTCCACTCGGCGTCGCTGAAGGCGGGCTTGCCGGTGGCCGGGCGCTTGGTCGCGGCGATGCGCTCGGCGGTCGGCGGATGGCTCGACCAGACGCCGGCGGCCGCGGCCATGTCCTTGGGTTCCTTCTCCATCATCTGCTCGAAGAAGCTCGCGATGCCGTCGGCGCGCAAGTCGAGCTTCTCCAGCAAGGCCACGCCCGTGGCGTCGGCTTCGCGCTCGAAGGCGCGGCCGTTGCGCAGCGCCAGCAGGAGGTTGCCGCCGGAGGTGAGCGTGTTCAAGAGGTCGGAGTAGCCGCCGCTCACCAGCTTGACCATCAGGTCGACGCCGTACTGGCGCGCCAGGCCCTTCATCGGATGATAATGCACGGTGTGGCCGATCTCGTGCGCTACCACGCCCGCCACCTGCGAGCTGTCCTTGGCCTGGTCTATGAGGTCGGAATAGACCACCAGGATGCCGCCCGGCAGCGTGTAGGCGTTGACCGGCCCGCCTTCGATGACATGCACCGTGATCTCGTGCGGATAGTCGGCGGCGTGGGCCAGCCGATTGGCGAGGTCGTTGATGGCGGCCAGGCCCGCCTTGCCGTGGCATTCGTCCTTGTCGGCCGTCAGCTCGTCGAACACGCTCGCGCCGAGCTTGGCCTGCAGGCTGTAGGGCAGCAATGGCGCGGCATACTCGCTGCCATAGTCGACCGCGAGCCAGAACAGGCCGACCAGGGCCACCAGGGTCGCGCCGAACGCCGCGACCCTGCGCCCGACGGAGCCCGGCGGCGTGACCAGCGGCGCAAGCTGCGGCACCCAGGCCGCGAGCTGGCGCCGCAAGTCGGGATCGTCGACCAGCAGGCGCGCCTCGAAGCCTTTGCGCACCACCGGCGGAACCGCCTCGTGCGCCGTGTCGCCCAGCACGGCGAGTTCGCCGACCGGCCAGCGCGCCACGATACCGGCGTCGCCGAGACGAAAGATGACCAGCTCGGCCGCCGTCGGCCGCACGCTTACCGCGTGCACCAGCGCGCTCTCGCCGTCGTAGTAGCGGGCGTGCGAGGCCATCGTCAGATGCCGCTCACGTCGAACATGTCCAAAAGGCCCTCGCCGAAGGACGGCCCGCGATCGGCTGGCTGGCGGATATTGGCGCCGTCGGGCGCGCCGTAGAGCCACAGCTCGGCGGCGATCAGCTTCAGCGTGCGGTGCATGACCCAGGGCCAGCCGAGACCGAGGGTCAGCACGACGATCAGGTAGTTCAGCACCAGGAAGCCCCACATCTGGCGGGTCGAGATCGCCGTGGCGAACAGCACCTCGCCGGCGCGGCTGTGCGAGACCAGGTAGCGGAAGAGATAGGCCTGCCACCAGCAGCGCAGCGGCAGAATCAGCAGGCCGAACACGACATAGGCGCCGAGCGCGACCGCTGCCACGATCAGCACGGTGCGCAGGCTGAATTGCGAGAACAGCTTCAGCACGTCCTCGGACGAGACGCCGAGCCCGCCGATCGTGCCGCCGATCGCGCCGAAGATGATGATGGCCGCCACCACCCAGGCGATGATGTTCAGGAAGTAGAAGCCGAGATAGCGGCCGTAGATGTCGCCGGAGCTGCCGGCGAAGATGAACGGCAGGGTGCCGAAGCGCACGTTGGAGATGCGCGGCCGGGCGAGGTTCACCGACACGACCGGCGTCAGCAGCTGGACGGTGAAGGCGTTGGTGAAGACGAGGAACGACGCCATCGCGCCATAGCCCCAGGCCGAGCCCGCCAGCGCGCAACGGATGCCGCGCCAGCGCGTGCGCGAGAGCCGGTAGCGCAACCCGGCATACTGGCCGACATAGGCGAGCGGAAAGCCGATCAGCGCCACCGACAGCCAGAAGATGTCGAACAGGCCGAAGCTCGCGAGCGGCCTTTCATGGAAGACGTAGATCCACACCAGCCACATCAGGCCGCCCCATACCGCCAGCATGAGCACGGCGAGCAGAAAGCCGATCAGGAGCTCGCGGCCGCGGCCGCGATACTCGAAGCGATCGCCCAGGATGGCGAAGTGGTTCCACAGATAGCGGCGTATGCGCGTGCGGCCCCAGAAGCGCGACCAGCCCAGGGTCAGCAGCATCAACACGAGGTGGCGGAGGTAGATGGCATAGAGCTCGGCCAGCTTGCCGTCATAGAGCGGCCGGCTGGGCGTCAGATCCGGTGCCGCAGCCGCCGCCTCAGGGGCAGGTTGGGCGAGAGCCCGGCCCCAAGGAGAAGTTGCATCGCTCACGGACGGCCGTTTTGGCTTGATTGCACCGCGAAATCTTTCATGCTGCGCTGCAACATCTATTGATGTAGGCAAGTCTACGCAACCCTGTCCTCAGCCGCCACCATGACCGAGAAACGCGACAAATCAGCAGAAGATCGGCCCCAGCGCGATCGGCCCTGGCTGATCCGCACCTATTCCGGTCATTCGACGGCGGCCAAGTCGAACGAACTCTATCGAACCAACCTCGCGCGCGGGCAGACCGGCCTGTCGGTCGCCTTCGATCTGCCGACCCAGACCGGCTACGACTCCGATCACGTGCTGGCCAAGGGCGAAGTCGGCAAGGTCGGCGTGCCGATCAGCCATCTCGGCGACATGCGCACCCTGTTCGACGGCATCCCGCTCGACCGCATGAACACGTCGATGACCATCAACGCGCCAGCGGCGTGGCTGCTCGCCTTATATATCGCCGCGGCCGAAGCGCAGGGCGTCGAGCGCGCCAAGCTGCAGGGCACGACGCAGAACGATATCATCAAGGAGTATCTCTCGCGCGGGACCTACATCTTCCCGCCCGAGCCGTCGCTGCGGCTGACGGCCGACACGATCGGCTTCACCTACCGCGAGGTTCCCAAGTGGAATCCGATGAATGTCTGCAGCTATCACCTGCAGGAAGCCGGCGCGACGGCGGTGCAGGAGCTGGCCTTCTCGCTGGCCAACGCCATCGCCGTGCTCGATGGGGTGCGCGCGCGCGGCCAGGTGCCCGAGGCGGATTTCCCGCAGGTGGTGGGCCGCATCTCCTTCTTCGTCAATGCCGGCATCCGCTTCATCACCGAGATGTGCAAGATGCGGGCGTTCGCCGAGCTGTGGGACGAGCTGACGCGCACCCGCTACGGCGTTGCCGACGCCAAGCAGCGCCTGTTCCGCTACGGCGTGCAGGTGAATTCGCTGGGCCTCACCGAGCAGCAGCCCGAGAATAACGTCTACCGCATCCTGCTCGAGATGCTGGCCGTGGTGATGAGCAAGAACGCCCGCGCCCGCTCCGTGCAGTTGCCGGCCTGGAACGAGGCGCTCGGCCTGCCGCGCCCGTGGGACCAGCAATGGTCGTTGCGCCTGCAGCAGATCGTGGCCTTCGAGACCGACCTGCTGGAGTACGGCGACATCTTCGACGGCAGCACGGAGATCGCGCGCAAGGTCGCGGAGCTGAAGGCGGAGGCCAGCGCCGAGATGGCGCGCATCGCCGACATGGGCGGCGCGGTGGCGGCCATCGAGGCGGCCTACATGAAGCAGCGTCTGGTCGAAGCGAACCTCAAGCGCCTGTCGGCCATCGAGGCGGGCGAGCAGACGGTGATCGGCGTCAACGCCTACACCGAGGCCGAGCCCTCGCCGCTGTCGACCGGCGCAGGCTCGATCCTGACCGTCGATGCCTCGGTCGAGCGCGGCCAGATCGAGCGCCTGAAAGCCTGGCGTGCCGGGCGCGACGGCGCGGCCGTCGGCAAGGCGCTGGCTGAGCTCGCAGCGGCGGCAAAGGAAGACCGCAACGTCATGCCGGCCTCGATCGCCTGCGCCCGCGCCGGCGTCACGACCGGCGAATGGACCGATGCCCTGCGCGCCGTGTTCGGCGAATATCGCGCGCCAACCGGCGTGGCGCGGGCCGTAGGCGTGAGCGACGGCCGGCTGGATGCGGCGCGGCGCGAGGTCGAAACGGTCTCGCGACGGCTCGGCCGGCGCATAAAAATCCTGGTCGGCAAGCCCGGCCTCGACGGCCATTCCAACGGCGCCGAGCAGATCGCCGTGCGCGCCCGTGACTGCGGCATGGAGGTCGTCTACGAAGGCATCCGGCTCACGCCCGAGCGCATCGTCAATGCCGCCCTCGAGGAGAGCGTGCACGTGGTCGGGCTGTCGATCCTGTCGGGCGGCCACGTCTCGCTGGTCGCCGAGGTGCTGGCAGGGCTGCGCCAGGCCGGCATCGGCGACGTGCCGGTGGTGGTGGGCGGCATCATTCCGCCGGCCGACGCCGAGGCGCTGATCAAGACCGGCGTGGCGCGCGTCTACACACCCAAGGACTTCGACCTGACCCAGATCATGCGCGACATCGTCGTCGTCGTCGATCGCGCCTGGAAGGAAGCCGCCTAGCCCTAGGCGTGCAAAGGCCTTCTGACGAGGCTTCCCGTCGCGTGCAGCATAGGCTCGACCACGGCATGGCTGAACAGCCACGCCTCGGCATGGACGGTCTCGCCGCTGCGAGAAATGACGCGCGACAAGGCGATCACGTCGGCCTCGTGCGGCGCCCGCAACACCGTGACGGTGAGATGCGACAGCGACGCGCCCATGCCGGTCGCCGCGCGCAGGGACGTGTCGACCAGGGACAACAGCGCGGCGCTCGACCAGCTCGCGCCGGACTTGAGGGAAAACCGCAGCCGGATGTCCTGGTCCTGGCATTCCTCGACGAAGACATCGTGCAGATCGGCGGCCGGCAGGGCCGTCTCCAGGATTTTTTGCAGCTCGTCTTCCGTCATGAGGGCGATGGTATGCTATCCCCCTCCCGATGTCGTTCCTCGACCATATCCAGCGCTGCAACAACGCCCGGCTCGACGAGTTCGAGCCGTGGTTCATCGGAGCTGAGCGCGCGGGCTTTCTCCATCGCGAATTCGCGCCCGTCGTGGCCGAGCGAACGGACCTGTTCACCCGCCGCGACAGGGCCTGGCATCTCGATGCGGCGCTCGACACGTCGGACAAGCGCACGGCGGCGCTGCGCGGCTTCCTGCTCGAGTTGCGCGAGCAGGGACACTTCAAGGGCCTGTGGCGCGACGAGGCCTATCCGGTCACCTGGGAATTCACCCGGACGCCGCTGATGACGATGGAGCGCGCAGCCGTGCCGTGGTTCGGCGCACGCGCCTTCGGGCCGCACATGACGGGTTATGTCCGGCGCAAGGACGGGATGCATATCTGGGTGCCGCGCCGCTCATACGACAAGCCCACCTTTCCGGGCGAGCTCGACAATACGGTCGCCGGCGGCCAGCCGGCGGGTATCAGCCTGCACGACAATCTGATCAAGGAATGTGCAGAAGAGGCCGCGATCCCGCGCGAGCTGGCTCGGCAAGCCAAGGCGGTCAGTTTCGTCAGCTACCTCAACCAGTCGGGCCTGCAGCTCAAGCCCGACCTCATGACTTGCTTCGATCTCGAGCTGCCCGAGGATTTCACACCCTACGCAAATGATGGCGAGGTGCATTCCTTCGAGCTGTGGCCGGTGCAGCGCGTGTTCGAGACGGTGCGCGACAGCACCGCATTCAAATACAACTGCAATCTAGTGTTGATCGACTTCTTCGTGCGCCACGGTCTCTTGTCGGCAGATGATCCACAGTTCGTTACCATCGTTTCCGGACTCAAGATGATGTACACTTTCCCCAACGGAATCGGTTGAGCGACGGCGCGTCGCCAAGAATACGTAGCCGGCTCGGCTGACACTTCGAAAGGTGGCAGCCCTCATGCCACGATGCGTGCTTAGTGTGTTTGCCTTCGCCTGGATGGTCACCGGCGCCGTGGCCTTTGCACAAGATGGTCACCACGGCCAAGGCCACGCCGAAAATCATGACTGGTACCAGGGGCTGAAACAGCCCGGCACGGGTTTCTCGTGCTGCAACGGCGCCGCCAACGGCGTCGAGGGCGATTGCCGCCCGACCCGCGCCTATCTCAACGACGACGGCAATTGGTACGCGCTGCTCGACGGAAACTGGGTCCCCGTGCCGCCCCGGGTGGTGCTGAAGCAACTGGCGCCCGACGGCTCCTCGCATATTTGTGCCAGCAAATCGGGCCTGATCTATTGCTTTTTGGGCGGATCACCCAAAATCTAACGAGGGAACTTGGCGGTTCCCTCCGACGTTTGCCTCTTTAATGCCGAGTCTCAGCCACGGCAGAGGGAGACGAAGTCATGCGCCTGTCTGCGCCTGGTTTCTTGCTAGCTTGCGCGTTCGCGACCGTCGGCGCGCTGGGCGTGCGCGCCCAGGATGGCCACTACGGCCAGGGCCACGCCGAAAATCACGACTGGTACAAGGATCTGAAGCAGCCGCAGACCGGCTATTCCTGCTGCAATGGCCGCAGCAGCAGCAGCGACGGCGACTGCCGTCCGACCCGTGCCTACCTCGACGACGACGGCATGTGGTATGCGCTGCTCGACGGGCGTTGGGTGCCTGTGCCGCCGAAGGTCGTGCTGAAGCAGCTCGCGCCTGACGGGTCCTCCCACATCTGCGCCAGCAAGAGCGGCATGATCTACTGCTTCCTGGGCGGCTCGCCGAAGATCTAGCCCCTAGCCGGCCCCGGCTAGGGCGGGCGGCAGCGGCTGTAATCAGCCGCGAGAGCCCGCACCGAGCCCCTTGCGCACGCTGTCGCATCACGCCGGCGGGGGGATGTTCGAGTCCTTGATCACCTTGCGCCACTTATCGGTCTCTTCGGCCAGGCTCTGGACATAGAACGCCGCCGTCCCGCCGATCGGGATGAAGCCCAGCTCCTGCAGCTTCTGGCGAACGCTGGCATCGGCCAACGCCTCGTTCACCACGGCATTCAGGCGTTCGACAAGGTTGGCGGGCGTGCCGCCGGTCGTCGAGATGCCGAGGGGAACGGCGGCCTCCATGCCCGTGAGGCCCGCCTCGCCTACCGTCGGCACGTCGGGCAGCAACGAGCTGCGGGCGGACATTGCCACCGCCAGACCGCGCAGCTTGCCCGCTCTCACCGGCGCGGCCGTCGGCATCAGCACGTCGGAGAACAGCGGCAGATGGCCCGCCATCACGTCGCGCAGCGCCTCGGCGCTGCCCTTGTAGCCGACGTGCTCGAGCGGCAGGCCGGTGCGCGCCTTGAGATACTCGCCCCACAAATGCGGGATCGAGCCGATGCCGGCGGAGGCGTAGGGAATGGTGTTGTCGGTCTTCGACCG
>JABCYT010000125.1 GCA_013290035.1 Alphaproteobacteria bacterium | reverse complement strand
TCGGCGAGGAATTTTTTCGCCACGATCTCGTAGGCCTTCTTGCGCTCCGCCGGATCGCTCTTGGCGCGCGCCTCGGCGTGGGCGGCGTCGACTTCCTTGTCGCAGTAGCCGGTATTGTTCAGCGGCGCCTTGCAGGTCTGGAAGGAGAACGAGTTGCCGTCGGGGTCGCTGCGCCCGCTCCAGCCGATGAGAAAGAGCTGGTAGTCGCCATCCTCGGCCTGCTTCAGCGAGGTCGCGAACTCGGTGACGCGGATCTTGAGGTCGAAGCCCGCTTCTGCCGCCATCGACTGCACGACTTCGGCCACGGCGCGGTTCTCGGGGCCATTAGGCACCATGAAGTCGAGGGTGAGCGGGGCGGTGACACCGGCCTCCTTCAACAGCGCCTTGGCCTTGACGAGGTCGCGCTTGGGAATGGGCAACGACTGCTGATAGTAGGAATTCTGCGGGTTGATCCACTGGTTGCCCGGCACGAACTCGCCGTTGAACACCACCTGGTTGATGGCCTCGCGGTCGAGGCTGAGCTCAAGAGCGCGGCGCACGCGGGCGTCCTTGGATAGGGCCGTGTTTGCCTTGGCGCCGTTGGCAAGGTTCATGGTGAGGCCGACATAGCCCAGCGACACCGCCTTGATCAGCTTAAGCTTGGGATTGTCGCGCACCGCCTTGATGTCGGTCGCCAGCACCCGTTCGATCAGGTCGAGGCCGCCCGACCGCAGGTTCGCCAGCCGCACCGTGCCGTCGACGATCGGCAAGTAGGTGATCTTGTCGATGAAGATATTGTCCTTGTTCCAGTAGTCGGCGAACTTCTCGACCACGATGCGGTCCTGCTGGACCCGTTCCACGAACTTGTAGGGGCCGGCGCACACCGGATGCAGCCCGAACTTGTCGCCAGCCGCTTCGGCCGCCTTGGGCGAGACCATCATGCCGGCGCGGTCGGTGAGCTGGGCGAGCAGCGGCGAAAACGGCTCTTTCAGGATGAGCCTGATCGTCAGCGGATCGACGACTTCGACCTTGTCGACCGATCCCAGCTCGGGCTTGCGGAACGAGCCTTTCATCGTGAGGTGGCGGTCGAGGCTGTACTTGGCGGCCGCTGCATCGAGCGGCTCGCCGTCGTGGAACTTGACGCCCGGCCGGAGCTTGATGGTGACGGTCTTGCCGTCGGCCGAGGTCTCGTGGCTGAGCGCAAGCTGCGGCACGACGGCGAGCTTCTCGTCGATGTCGAACAGCTTGTCGCAAATCGACGAGAACACGATGCGGCCGACATAGGTGCGCGCGAGAGTTGGATCGAGCACGTCGGGATCCTCGGCCAGGCCGACGCGCAGATGGGTCTCGGCCAATGCGCTGCCCGCCAGCACCGCGGAGAGCGCCAAGGAAAGGGCCATCAGGCCCAGCGATTTTTTCATGAAGCCTCCCTTTGAGCCGATACGAACGCCGCCTGCAGGCGTTCCAGTCGAGTACGGTCTTGGTCTTGGCCGCGTGCTTCGGCGAGAACGGGCGCCGGCGGGAACTCCGCCCAGTACGGGCAAGCCGTAGCATGGTCCGTGCCATCGTCGGCGAGCACGGGAACATCGTGCCGGCAGGCCTCGCGGGCGAAGCAGCAGCGCGTATGGAAACGGCAGCCCGACGGGGGATTCATGGCGCTCGGGATGTCGCCCTCGAGCAGCGCGCGGTCGCGCACCGCCGTCGGGTCGGGCAGCGGCACGGCGGACAGCAGCGCGCGCGTGTATGGATGCCGCGGACTGCGGAAAAGCTCTTCTGTCGTTGCCGTCTCCACGATCTTGCCCAAGTACATTACGGCGATGCGATCGGCGATATGCTTCACAACCGCGAGATCGTGGCTGATGAAGATGTAGGCCAAGCCAAAGCGCTGCTGCAGCGAGCGCATCAGGTTGATGACCTGCGCCTGGATCGAGACGTCGAGCGCCGACACCGGCTCGTCGGCCACGATCAGCCGGGGCTCGACGGCCAGCGCCCGGGCGATCGCCAGGCGCTGGCGCTGGCCGCCGGAGAATTCGTGCGGATAGCGCCGGGCATGGTCGGGCCGCAATCCCACCAGCTCCAGCAGTTCGCCGACCCTGGCGCGCCGCGCGGCTTCGGTTCTGGCCAGGCCATGCAGCATCAGCGGTTCGCCCAGCATGGCGCCCACCGTCATGCGCGGATTGAGCGAGGCGTAGGGATCCTGGAAGATCACCTGCATGCGCTGGCGCCGGGCGCGCATCGCCTCGTCGCTGAGCGCCAGCAGATCCTCGCCCTCGAAGCGCACCTGGCCGGCGGTGGGCTTGAGCAGGCGCAGCACCAGGCGGCCGACCGTCGACTTGCCGCAGCCCGACTCGCCCACGATGGCGAGGGTCTCGCCCTGTTCGAGATGAAAGTCGACGCCATCGACGGCGCGGACATGGCCGGAGACCAGGCCAAAGGCGCCGCGCCGCACCGGGAAGTGCTTGGTGAGGCCCGCCACTTCCAGCAATGGGCTCATTGAACGCTCATCGCAGGACGTCGGCGAGCGGCGCGCGGCGGCAGCGCGTCAGGTGGCCGGGCGCGACCTCGACCAGGGCCGGCGCGGCGGCACTACAGGCCGGTTCGACGAACGGGCAGCGCGCGGCGAAGCGGCAGCCTTCAGGCGGCCGGGTCATGTCGGGCACGCGACCCTCGATCGAGGGCAGGCGCTCGCGCTTCTCGTCGAGCCGCGGGATCGAGCCCAGCAGGCCCACGGTGTAGGGATGCTCGGGCCGGGCGAACAGATCGCGCACCGGCGCGCGTTCGACGATCTGGCCGGCATACATCACGGCCACGTCGTCGGCCATTTCGGCGACGACGCCGAGATCGTGGGTGATCAGGATGATGGCGGTGCCGGTGTCGCGGCGCAGGCCGCGCATCAGGTCGAGGATCTGCGCCTGGATGGTGACGTCGAGCGCCGTGGTGGGCTCGTCGGCGATCAGCAGGTCGGGCCCGCAGGCCAGCGCCATGGCGATCATGGCGCGCTGGCGCATGCCGCCCGACAGCTTGTGCGGATAGTCGTCGACCCGCCGCTCGGGCGAGGGGATGCGCACGATGCGCAGCATCTCGATGGCGCGCGCGCGGGCGTCGGCGGCCGACAGGCCCTGATGCTGCTGGATCGCCTCGATGATCTGGTCGCCCACCGTGTAGGCGGGATTGAGCGACGTCATCGGCTCCTGGAAGATCATGGCGAGGCGGGCCCCGCGCAGGTCGCGAATGGTGTCAGCGTCGAGCGTGAGAAGATCGCGGCCCTCGAAGCGGACCTCGCCCTTCACCTTGGCGTTCTCGGGCGGCAGCAGGCCCATGATGGCGAGCGACGTCACGCTCTTGCCGCAGCCCGATTCGCCGACCAGTCCCAAAGTGCGGCCACGCGCCAGCGCGAGGTCGATGCCGTCGACGGCCTGGACGGTCCCATCGTCGGTGGCGAAGGAAACGGCGAGACGGCGCAGTTCCAGCAGCGGCCCGGTCACAGGCGCGCTCATTGACGCTCCGCCGCCAGGCTCCTTTCGATGCCGGCATCGAGCTCGGCGCGGTCGAAAATGCCGGCCGGGTTCTCGCGCGTCGGCACGAAAGCGCGGAAATGCGTCCAACGCTCGCGGCTCACGGCTTCCAGCCGCGCCAGCTCCAGCAATGGCTCGACATGGTCGTCGACGCGAAGATCCAGCTCGGAATATTCCTGGTTGCCATAGATGATCAGGGCGGCGGATTGCTTGCCGCGCTTGTCGCCGCCGACCTTCTCGCCGGCCTTCATGGCGGCGATCAGGCGGCGCGGCAGCGGCATCGACTCGTTTTCACGGAAGAAGCGCACGGTCTCGGCGACGACTTGCGGTCCGGCCAGCATGTTGCCGGCGACCGACATGTCCTCGCCGATCCAGTGGCCGCACCACGACACGCATTCGGCGCCGGTATGGGCCGCGAAGCGCCCGTCGGCGCCCATGACATGGACCTGGCGGTGCTCGCGCCCCGCATCGGGCGTCGTCAGGATGCGCACGACATCGGCGGCGCCCACGCCCTCGCGGATCAGCCGGAGCCCGTGCGGGCCATAGAGCGGATTGATCATCGCCTGCGTGCACACCGCGCCCTTTTGCGGCTCGATGTTGGGCACGCGGGCGCCGACGGCGAAGAACTTGGTGGCGACCGCGATGGCGATGCGCGCGCTGCTGCGTTCATGGAAAATGATCGACCAGGTCATTCTTCGATCAACATCCTCCCATCAACGCTGGGCATCAACGCCCAGCGGCGTAGCCCTGCATGCCGCGCGGATTGGCCGCTGCCCTGCGCCAGGGATCCTCGCGCGAGGCGGCCGTCAGCCGGCCTTCCGACCATTGGCCGTTCACCTCGACCTCGTGACCGCGCTTCTCGAGTTCGTCGACCGTGTCCTTGGGCACCCGGCCTTCCAGCACCAGCACGCCGGGGCGCGCCGTGCGCGGCCAGAACGACGAGGGGAAGTGCTCGCTGTGCCAGGCCGGCGCATCGATTGCTTCCTGCAGGTTCATGCCGCAATGGGCATGGCGCAGCAAAAACTGGGTGATCCACTGGTCCTGCTGGTCGCCGCCCGGCGAGCCCCACACCATGTACGGCGCGCCGTCGCGATGGGCGAGGGTGGGCGTAAGCGTCGTGCGCGGCCGCTTGCCCGGCTTGAGCGAGCCCGGCAGGCCTTCCTCGAGCCAGAACATCTGCCCGCGGGTACCGAGCGGAAAGCCGAGCTCGGGAATGACCGGCGAGCTCTGCAGCCAGCCGCCCGAGGGCGTGGCCGAGATCATGTTGCCATCCCGGTCGACGATGTCGAAATGCACCGTGTCGCCGGTGGTCTGGCCGACCCGGCCGACCGTGGGCTCGCCGGCGCCGCTTGACGCCACGCCCAGCCGCACGCCGTCGGCGCGACGCAGCTTCACCACGCCGCCATAGCCGTCCACCTTGCCCGGCCGCTGGTCCAGTGACGCACGTTGGGGATCGACCAGCTTGCGCCGGTCGGCGTTGTAGGCGTCGGACAGCAGGGTCTTCATCGGCACGTCGACGAACGCCGGATCGCCGTAGAAGGCTTCGCGGTCGGCAAAAGCCAGCTTCAGGCACTCGATTTGCAGATGGATGAAATCGGGGCTGGTCGGATTCATGCCGTCGAGATTGAAACCCTTGAGCAAGGCGAGCTGCTGCAGGACCACCGGACCCTGCGTCCAGGGACCTGCCTTGCAAACGGTATACCGGCCGTAGTCGTAGGTGAGGGGCGCTTCGACCGTGGCCTGCCACTTGGCCATGTCCTGTCCCGTCAGTACGCCCTTGTTGGGCTTGCCCGAGACATCCATCACCTCCTGGCTGCGGCAGAATTTGTCGATCGCCTCGGCCACGAAGCCCTGGCTCCAGGCCTTGCGCGCCCGCTCGATCTCGGCCTCGCGGCCGCCGCCACCGGCCTCGGCCTCCTTCAAGAGGCGGGCATAGGTGTTACCGAGCGCAGGATTGCGGAACAGCGAGCCGTGCGCCGGCACCTTGTCGCCGGGCATGAAGACCGCCGCCGAGGTCTTCCAATGGATGCGGAACTGCTCGGCCACGGTGGCGATGGTGGCCGAGGCGCGCTCGGCCAGGGGATGGCCGTTCAGCCAATAGCCGATGGCGGGCGACAGCACGTCGCTGAGCCGCATCGTGCCGTAGTCGCGCAGCAGCAGCATATAGGCGTCGAACGTGCCCGGAATACAGGCCGGCAGGAGCCCGGTGCCCGGGATCAGGTCGAGGCCAAGACCTCTATAGTGAGCGATGGTGGCGCCGGCGGGCATCGAGCCCTGGCCGCAAATCACCTCGGTCTTGTTGCGTCTCGTGTCGTGCAGGATCAGCGGCACGTCGCCGCCCGGCCCGCAGAGATGCGGCTCGACGACCTGCAGGGTGAAGGCGGTGGCGACGGCGGCATCGAAGGCGTTGCCGCCTTTTTCGAGGATGCTCATGCCGACCGCCGAGGCGATCCAGTGGGTGGAGGCGACCACCCCGAACGTGCCGACGATCTCCGGACGGGTGGTGAAGGGGTTGGGATTGATCCGATTCAAGGGCCGCTCTCCTCACGCGTGTGACGCGGGGGACCTTAGGCCGGGCGCGGCGGGCCGGCTAGGGGGCGGAGTGCGGACCGATTGTCGGGCTTACTTGCGGCCGGCTGGCGTGGGAAGGCCGACAAGAGTACCGACACCAGCACCGTTCATCATCGTGAACGTGGCCGACCCCATGCTTGTAACGATGGCGCCGCTGCTTACGCGGCTGTTCACGAACTGCGCGCCGCCGCTCTTGGGGACAGTTCCGCCTGCAGTGGGGGCAATGGCCGGAGCAACGGCGGCACTCGCCGTGCCAGTCGGAGGGCCGGCTAGCGGCACCGGTGCCGCGATTGTGGGCCCGATGGCCAGAAGCTGTTGAACGATGGCCGGGCTTGTCGCCATTGGGGTCATCCCTGCCGTTCTCGCCAATTCCTGCGGCGAAAGCACCCTACCTTGCTGGATGGGATCCCGAGGCGGGAACCTGTCGGTCGTCAACGCCCGCTGCGAAGCCAACCCCGAATTGTGCTTGGCGAGGTCTGATTTTGCGACCGCGTCATCAATCGGCGACCTCGTCGGTCGACCTGCGGTGGCCGGTGGGATCGTCGCGCTGCCGAGCAACTGGCCCGGCTGCAGAAGGATCGGCCGCGTTGGCGATCCACCGGCCGGGACAAAGATCTGCGAGCCGTTGCGTGTGGCGGTCTGGGTCGAGCCCTGGCCGGTGACGCGCATGGCATTGCCGTAGAGAAAGTCGGCCGTGGTCGTGCCGTTCTCGCTGACGGCGAATCCGGCAATCCCGCCACGGATGCCGATCGTCGCCCGACGGCGTCTTGATCGTGACGTCCGCGCTCTTGCTGATGGCACCGCCGACGAAATGGAACGCGCCCTGGCTGGCGTTCAGCGTTAGTTCGCCGATTTTGCGCTGGGGATCGTAGGAATATTTTTCGATCACCAGAGCAGCGCTGGGGCCGACCGTCAGTGACGTGCCGTCGACAAACACCACATGCGCGCGCTCCTGAGCGCCGGTGGTGAGGCGCTGGCCGGCCTGTATGTCGATGCCAAAGCTCAGGATGCGCGCCGGTCCCGCGGTCTGCTAGCCCACGGGTTGGCCGTTGGTCGCCGACGTAACGCCCGCCTGCGCCCACGCGGAACCGGCGGCAAAAACCGCTGCCAATGCTATGACGGCAGACACCTCCGAACGCTTCACGACCCCCCCGAAACGTCTCCGATGTCCATTATGGCGGTGATGTCGGCTCAAATCTAGGCGAGTCGCATCCACGCTGGAATTTTCGGGACGATCCTCACGTCGCCTGCAAAGAGCTTGGCGCCGCCGCCCGCGACTTCTGTCCGTAACATTGCAAGGGCGCGCTGGCCCGAACCCGAGCGCAGCTCGCCGACCTCCCGGCCATCCAGAAGGATGGTCGTGCCGGGTGCCGGCAGGACGCCCTCGACGTCGACTGGAAACAAGCGCTTCCTGATCAGGGCGCGGTATTTGGTGCGGGCCGTCAATTCCTGGCCCATGTAGCAGCCCTTCTGCCAGTCGACGCCGTTCAGTTCGTCGAAGCCGTTCTCCAACAGCAGGGCCTTCTCGACGATGAGATCGCGGCTGCCGTCGGGCACGCCGAGTTCGAGGCGCAGCGCGTCATAGGCCGCAAGAGGCGCTTCGGTGCAGCCGCGTGCTGCGAGCAGGGTGGAGGCCTGACCCGCCGGCGCCAGCACGCGGACGCCGAGTTCGGGCAGCCGCGGATCGACGAAGGCGGTCGCCCCTTCGATCGACGGCAGCTTTTCAGCGCCCGGACCGAAGACGACAGCCACCTCCATGGTCGCGCTGCGGTCCTCGACAATGACCTTGGAACGCAACTTGTAGAGGCTGAACTTCTTGGCCAGTGCCGGCGTGCGCTCGCGCTCGGTCTCGAGCAACAGCGTGTCGGCGCCGCCGTCGGCCACGAACATGTCGTTGAGGAAGCGTCCCTGCGGCGTCAGCAGCGCCGCCCAGATCGCCCGGCCGGGCGCCACCTTGGTAGTGTCGTTGGAGATCAGCCCCTGCAGGAAGTCGACGCGGTCGGGGCCGCCGACGGCGATCACACTGC
>JABCYT010000124.1 GCA_013290035.1 Alphaproteobacteria bacterium | reverse complement strand
AGCGAGGCCATGCCCAAGTGTCGGCCGGTCCTGCTCGAGCCGATCCTCAAGGTGACGGTGGCGGCGCCCAGCGAATCGACGCCGCGCATCCAGCGGCTGATCTCCGGCCGCCGCGGCCAGCTTTTGGGCTACGACGCCCGCGCCGGCTGGAACGGCTGGGACGAGGTCTCGGCGCTGATGCCGGAGGCGGAGATCGCCGACATGATCGTCGAGATCCGCTCGGTGACCCAGGGCGTCGGCACCTTCCGCACCGAGTTCGACCACCTGCAGGAGCTGGTGGGGCGGACAGCGGAGCGCATCGTCGAGGAGACCAAGAAGCGCGCCGCCGCCTGACGCACACCATCGGTCACAAGGCGGTGAAGCGGCCTTGGCGCGACTTCACCGCGGCAGCGTGCCCGCGCATAGTGGCCCCGTGGAATGGTTCCAGGGGAGTCGTCGTCATGTTCAACAGACGGTCTCTGATGGTGGGCGGCCTGGCGATGGCGACCGCACCGTCATTGAACGGCATCGCGCAGGCCCAGTCTGGGCGACCGATGCTGGTGTTCGTCGGCCACGAGCTTTGAGGCGGCTGCAAGATCTGGCGTGCCCAGTCCGAGCCCGACTTCGTCAAGTCCGACGCCTGCAAGAAACTCGATTACCGCATCGTCCATCCCGCCGATCAGACGCTGGTGCTGAAGGAAGAGTATTGGCCGGCCGACGCCAAGTGGATCCTGCCCGCATTCCTGATGAGCGATGAGGGCAAGGCGCGGCCCGATGCGACGCCGCGGTTCATCCTGGCCCAGGACAACGAGATCCTCCTGGCGGTCACTGGCAACGTCGGCTGGAAGGACAAGATGTGGCCCCGGATCCTGGAAGTGACGGGGACCAAGGCTTAGTCGCGCAGGCCCAGCCTTTTCCCGGGTAGAGGCATGGATCATATTGGCTCCGTGGAGGAGCCTCCCATGACCAACGACCTGTTCCGTCGCCAGCTCGGCGCCTATGCGGCCGTGCATCGCGATTGGCGCAACAAGGCGACCCACTTCGTGGGCATTCCGATCATCGTCTTCTCCCTGCTGCTGGTGTTGTCGCTGTGGCGCTTCGAGCTTTTAGGCCGCGAATGGACGATATCGCTCGCGGTGACGATCGTGGCGGTGCTGGGCTGGATGGCGCTCGATCTCGGCATCGGCCTTGTCATGGCCTTGCTCATGGCTGTCGCCTGGTATGCCGCGGAGGCGCTGGCCGGCGCGCTGGGCTCGGCCTCGGCAGTCTGGACGACGTTCATCGCCCTGTTCGTCGGTGGCTGGGCATTGCAGTTCATCGGCCACCACTACGAAGGCCGGCGGCCGGCCCTGCTCGACAATCTCTTCCAGGCATTCATCGGGCCGATGTTCCTGGTGGCCGAGAGCTTCGTGGTCATGGGCCGGCGCCGCGACCTTGCCGACGCCATGGGCGAAGGCGACGTCACGGCGCGGTGAGCAGGGTTGATTTGCGACGGGCGTGGTGCCACGCCATGAGAGGCGCAAAGGAGTCCTACGCATGTTGATCAAGCGCAAGCGCGGCTGGGAATTGGGCGAAAATCAGGCGACGCCGGAGGGTTGCTATCTGAACCGTCGCGAACTGGTGCGCGCGATGGGCCTGGGCGCGGTGGCCGCGGCCCTGCCGGCAATGGCGTGGGCAGATACCAAGGATCCGTCGGCCGCCCTCTACCCGGCCAAACGCAACGACAAATATGGCATCCCTGCGCCGATGACCGAGGAGCGGAGGGTCAACACCTACAACAACTATTACGAATTCGGCACCGACAAGAGCATCTACCGCGAGGCGCAGAAGCTCGAGGTGCGGCCGTGGACGATCAAGGTCGGCGGCCTGGTCGAGAAGCCGTTCGAGATCGGCATCGACGATCTTCTCGCCAAGCTGCAGCTCGAGGAGCGCGTCTACCGCCACCGCTGCGTCGAGACCTGGTCGATGGTCGTGCCGTGGAGCGGCTTTCCGCTGCGCTCGCTGGTCGAGCTGTGCAAGCCCACGGCGAGCGCCAAGTATGTCGTCCTGAAGACGCTGCTAAAGCCCGCGGTGATGCCCGAGCAGCGCGACCCGCTCTATCCCTGGCCCTACACCGAGGGCCTGGCGATGGACGAGGCGATGAACGACCTCGCCTTCATCGCCACCGGCCTCTACGGCAAGCCGATTGCCAAGCAGAACGGCGCGCCGCTGCGCCTGGTCACGCCATGGAAGTACGGCTTCAAGAGCGTGAAGTCGATCGTCAGCATCGACTTCAGCGACAAGCGGCCGGCGACCTTCTGGGAAGCGCTGCAGTCGAGCGAATATGGCTTCTGGGCCAACGTGAACCCGCAGGTGCCGCATCCGCGCTGGAGCCAGGCGACCGAGAAGCCGCTGGGCAGCGACGACCGCGTCCCGACCTTGCTCTACAACGGCTACGGCGAATTCGTGTCCGGGCTCTACAGCGACCGCAAAGCGGAAAAGCTCTTCATGTAGCCGCCTGCCTTTGCCTCGCTGCGCCGGCCCGCGCTACAACGGGCGCCGGCCGCCGAGGCCAAGGGAGGATGTTTGGTGGAATTGAACCGCCGCTCAGCGCTTGCGGGCGTCGCTGCCTTCGGGGCAGCGCCGAAAGCCTTTGCGCAGGCCCTCCCCATCAAGCCGATCAAGATCGTCGTGCCCTTCGCCGCCGGCAGCACGACCGACCTCGCGGCGCGCGGCCTCGGCGCCAAGCTGCAGAAGATCCTGAAGCAGCCCGTCATCGCCGACGACAAGCCGGGCGCCAGCGGCCAGCTCGGCGCCTCCGCCGCCACGCCCAAGCCGATCCAGAAGGCGCTGTACGACGCCATCGCCGAGGCGCTGAAGGATCCGGCGACCGGCAAGGCGATGACCCAGGGCCGCATGGAAATCCCGCCGCTCGGGCTCGACGACTTCGCCGCCTACGTGAAGGCCGAGACCGAGTGGTGGACCAAGTCGATTAAGGCCGCCGGCATCGAGCCGCAATGACAGCGAGAGGGAGCAGCATGAACAAGGTCATCATCGAGAAGGACGGTCCGGTCAGGACCATCTGGATGAACCGGCCGGAGAAACGCAACGCGCTCGACAGCGAGCTCTTGCGCGAGATGATCGAGGTGCTGCGCGCGCCCGTCGCGGCCGACGACCGGGTGGTCGTGATCCGCGGCAAGGGCTCGGTGTTCTGCGCCGGGCTCGACATGGCCGAGCGCAGCAAATCGGCCGGCGCCGGCGAAGCCAGCGGCATCGAGATCATGCTGCGCGCCATCGAGCTCTGCCCGCTGCCCGTCGTGGCGGTGGTGCAGGGCGACGCCATCGCCGGCGGCAACGAGCTGGCGCTGCATTGCGACATCGTCGTGGCGAGCGACAAGGCGCGCTTCGGCATGTCGCTGGCCCAGGTCGGCCTCGCGCCCAACTGGTTCCTCGCCAAGAAACTGATGGAAGTGCTGGGACCCGTGACGACGCGCGAGATGCTGCTGCTGGGCGATCCCCTGTCCGCCACCAAGCTGCATGGCCTGGGCCTGATCGCCCGCTGCGTGCCGGCCGCCGAGCTCGAAGCCGAAGCTAAGAGGGTGGTCGAGCGCCTTGCCGCCAATGCGCCGCTCTCGCTCAAGGCCATGAAGGGCCTGACGGTGCGCCAGCTCGAGTTCCGCGATGCCATCAAGCATGACGACATCGACGCGCTGGTGCGGGCGGCCATGCAGAGCAGCGACGCGCAGGAGGGCATGAAGGCCCGCCTGGAGAAGCGCACCGCGAAGTTCCAGGGCAAATAGCGTGGCGATCCGGCTGCGCCTCGACAAACCCTGGCAGCCGCTGACGGCGGAAGCGGCGACGCGCCTGCCGGGCCAACTCGGCGTCTATCAGGTCGCCGACGCCAAGGGCACGATCATCTATATCGGCCAGGCCGGCGCGCGCTCGCCGTTCGGTCTGCGCAGCGAATTGCAGCGCGAGGCAAGTGCGCGTGGCCCCGGCCACCAGTTTCGCGTCGAGGTGAACCAGCAGTACCGCACGCGCTGGTTCGAGCTTTTGATGGTGCACAAGGCCGACCACGGCAGCCTGCCGGTCGACAACGCCAAGAACCCGCCGCCTGCCCTCGGCAGGCTGAGCCCGGCTTAGCCATATGAGTCGCGACACCCACTGCCTCACCTTGAGGAGCGGCCCGCAGGGCCGCGTCTCGAAGGGTCGGCCTCCAGCACCTCGTTTGCAGCCCATGCTTCGAGACGGTCGCTGCGCGACTAAGGGCGGGGATTACCCCGCCCGACTCAGCATGAGGTTGGTTCTCGATTAGGAGCGAAAGAATGGATTTCGAGCCCAACTCCGAACAGCAGATGCTGATCGACCAGGTCCGCCGCTACGTGCGCGAGGAGATCATCCCGCTCGAGGCCAAGCTCGACCCCGACGCCTCGGAGCTCGATCCCACCGACCAGGCGCGGCTGGTCGAGAAGACCAAGGCGATGGGCCTGTACGGCATCGACATTCCCAAGGAGTTCGGCGGGCCCGACATCGACATCGTGACCCGCGTGCTGCTCGCCATCGAGATGGCGCAGCATCGCGCCGGGCTCTACGTACCCTGCTACGGCACGTTCGGCGGCGCGGGCCTCGCCCAGATCTTCGAGGCCAATGAGGACCAGAAGGAACGCTACCTCTATCCGACGTTGCGCGGCGAGAAGAAGCCATTTTTCGGCCTGACCGAACCGTCGGGCGGCAGCGACCCGGCGCGCGCCATCCAGACCCGGGCCGAGCGCAAGGACAATGGCTGGGTGCTGAACGGCGCCAAGATCTTCATTTCGGGCGCCGACCGCGCACAGTACGGCATCGTGTTCGCCCGCACCGACGCCTCCAAGGGCCGCGCCGGCATCACCTGCTTCATTGTCGACGCCGAGACGCCGGGCTTCCATGTGCGGCGTGTCGTGCACACGCTGCGCTCCTCGAGCTACGCCACCGAGCTCGAATTCAAGGATTGCTGGGTGTCCGATCACCAGATCCTGGGCGAGGTCAACAAGGGCTTCGCCGTCGCCAACGACCGGCTGACGCGCCAGCGCATCCCCTACGCCGCGGGCTGCATCGGCGTCGCCATCGCCGCCCACGAGATGGCGGTCGAATGGGCCAAGATGCGCTCGACCTTCGGCGAGAAGCTGGCCAACCGCCAGGCCATCCAGTGGATGCTGGTCGACAATGAAATCGACATTCGCACCGCCCGGCACTTCACGCTCGAGGCGGCCGAGAAGGCGCGGCGCGGATTGCCCTTCCGCACCGAAGCCGCCATCGCAAAGCTCACCGCCTCGGAGGGCGGCGGCCGGGTCGTCGACCGTTCGATGCAGATCCATGGCGGCATGGGCATGACCAAGGACCTGCCGCTCGAGCGCTGGTATCGCGAGATGCGCATCCGCCGGGTCGGCGAAGGGCCGAGCGAGGTCCAACGCATGGTGATCGCGCGCGAGATCCTGGGCAGCAATCTCAGATGAGCAAACCGCTCGCCGGCATCAAGGTCGTCGAGTTCGGCCAGAACCTGGCCGGCCCCTATTGCGGGCAGATCCTGGCCTTCCTCGGGGCGGACGTCGTGAAGGTCGAGCGGCCAGAGGGCGACGACGCGCGCAAATGGGGCCCGCCCTTCGTCAAAGGCGATGCCTTGAGTTTCATTGCCCTCAATCGCGGCAAGAAGTCGATCACCTGCGATCTCGCCGACAAGGCCGAGTGCGAGGCTCTGATCGAGCGCATCGGTGCGGCGGACGTATTCGTCCACAATCTCAGGGCCGACGTACCGGCCAAGTTCGGCATCGACAGCCAGACGCTCACCAAACGCTTTCCGCGACTGATCTATGCCGATCTCGGCGCCTTCGGCCATCTCGGGCCGTGGAAGGACCGGCCGGGCTACGAGCCGATCATCCAGGCGGTGGCGGGGCTGATCTCGCTGAACGGCGATCCGTCGGGACCGGAGGCGCGCATCGGCGTGTCCATCATCGATCTCTCGACCGGCATGTGGACGGCGATCGGCGTTCTGGCGGCCCTCGCCAAGCGCGCCGCGACAGGCCAGGGCAGTCTGGTCAACACCTCGCTGTTCGAGAGCGGACTGATGTGGGCCTCCAACCATATCGCGTCCTACTCGGTGACCGGCAGGATGGCGGCGCGCCAGGGGACCGGGCATCCCTCACTGACGCCCTACCAGGCGTTCGAGTGCAGCGACGGGCCGCTGATGATCTGCCCCGGCAACGACCGGCTGTGGCGCAAGTTCGCCGAGGCGCTCGGTCACCCCGAATGGCCGGACGAGCCGCGCTTCAGGACCAATGTCGAGCGCATGCAGCAGCGCGACCTGCTGCTGGGCATGATTTCCGACATCATGAAGGCCAAGAGCCGCGCCCACTGGTCGGCCAAACTCGACGCGCTGGGCGTGCCGAATGGCCCCATCAACACGGTGCCGCAGGTGCTGGAACTGGCGCAGGTCGCGGCGCTTGGCATGTTCGCCACGCCCTATGCCGGCCATGACGCGCTGTTCCACGGCCTGCCGGTCAGCTTCGATGGGGTGCGCGCGGGGGGATCCGCGGTCGCGCCCAAGATCGGCGAGCACGACGACCGGGGCTGAGACTTCAGCTCGCGAAGCTCAGGCAGTATTCGCGGACGCGTTCCAGCGGAATGCGGGCGTGACTCTGGACGATGATGAACTTGCCGCCCGGATCGGTGCCATTGGGCAGCTTGACCAGGCGCTCGAAGTCGTCGGCGCCCCAGACGCAGGATTGCTCGGAGAACAGGTGGATGTCGGCGGCGTAACAGGTGTTCCAGTCGACGTGATAGTCGAACAGGTTGCCCTTGATCTCGGCGACACTGGTGTAGAGCGAATACTCGGTCCACGGCACGCCGATCGGCTTGCGCGCCTTGCGGATCATCAACGCCGTCGCGGCGTCATGGCCGCCGTTGCGGACGTGCTCCAGCGTCTGCGCCGCCAGCCGGCCGTGCAGCAGGTTGGGCGTCACCGAGAGGCCATGGCCCTTGGCATCGTACGACGAACCCACGACGTCGGCGGCGTGTCGCCACCAATCGTGATGCAGCTTGGGCTCCCAGCGCGACAGGCCCCTTCCGTCCAGCACGAAGGTGGTGGCGTCGAAGTCACCGACGCAGCAGACGTCCGAATCGAGCGTCAGATAGCCGCCGAAGCCCAGCATCGCCGGAACCTTGAGCTTGACGATCTGCTGCCGGTACCAGCCGGTCATCAGGTAAAAGCCGCTGAACGGCGAGATGAAGTCGCTCTCCGGCCGGACCGACACGTTGATGTTGGAAAAGCGCGGCAGGCTGGTCCGCAGCAGATGAGTGTCGCTGCCGGGCGACACGATCAGCAACTCGAAGGGTTTGGTGTCGCGCCAATGCTTGGCCAGCGACTCGATCAAGAGTCCCGCGCGCTCCAAATCGCCCCGGCGCTGGATCTTGCGCAAAGCCAGGGGGAGAATGGCGTGGCGAACCTCGGAAAACATCGTCTTGGTTGTCTCTGAAAATACATGTGGTGTGTGGCCTCTGCCACATCAATTGCTTGAAGATGGGTATCATCGACCCACCAGCGTCAGAACGTCCCATAGGGCGTATCGCAAATCAGCCTCGTCCCGCTGAAAAAAGACGCCGGGCCAAAAGGCCCGGCGAGTCAAACAGGGAGGCTTCACGTCTGGGAGACGTGGGATCATGAGGATCCCGAGTTTCGAACGCGATCAGCCGAAACCGTTCGTGTCGAAGACCTAAATCCAACCTACCCCTCAGCAGATGTATTGGTAGGGGGGAAATTCCGAACACTGGCATGCGAGAGACGCATGCCTTTCATCGACTATGCAATACTGCAGGTCTGGACCTCAGAAACGTGTCTCCGCGACCTTCCGCAAAAGAAAATCGCGGAACACCGCGATGCGCTTGGAATGCCGCAATTCCTCAGGGTAAGTGAAATACACATCGGTCGTACGGACATTGAGGTCGGGCAGCACCATCTCGATCTTGGTCGATTCGCGGGCGAGGTAATCGGGCAACGAGGCGATGCCGAGGCCCGATTCGACGGCGCGGAAGATGCCGTAGACGTTGTTCACCCGCAGCACCACGACCCGTCCCGACTGGTCGACATTGCCTTCGCGCAACAGCCAATTGACGTCCTGG
>JABCYT010000123.1 GCA_013290035.1 Alphaproteobacteria bacterium | reverse complement strand
GGCCGGAGCGCTTCGCCGAGGCGCTCGAGGTGATCCTGAAAGGCCTCACCGAGAAGCGGCTGAGCCACCATGGCAAGTACTTCGCCTTCGAGGACGTGCCGATGGAGATGCAGCCGGTGCAGCGTCCTTACCCGCCGCTGTGGTACGGCGCCAATTCGCTGGAGAGCGCCGATCGGCTGGCCAAGCAGGCCTGCAACACCGTGGTCGGCATGAGGGCCGATGGCGTCGGCCGGTTCGCCGAGCGTTATCGCGCCGCCTGGAAGGCGCTGGGCCACGATGAGGCCCGGCTGCCTTTGATCGGACTCAGCCGCCACGTGGTCGTCGGCGACACCGACAAGGAAGCGCAGAGCGCGGCCCGGCGCGCCTTCGCGCTGTGGTACGACGCCCTGATCCATCTGTGGCGCGCCCATGGCGTCGGCCTGCCGCGCCAGTTGATTCCCGCCGAATTCGACGACGCCCTGGAGCAGGGCTACATCATCGCCGGCTCGCCCGCGACGGTGCGCGAGCGGCTGAAGCGCGACAACGACGTGGCCGGCATCAACTATTGTATCTGCCGCCTGGCCTTCGGCGACCTGTCGTTCGACGAGTCGAAGCGCTCGGTCGAGCTGTTCGCCCGGGAGGTGATGCCTGCCCTTTAGGCGGGTCGAGCTATGCGCGCCGCGGCGGCGACTTGATTCAGGGCTGCTGGTAAGATGAGGTCATAAGAACCTGTCTTAAAAAGAAAATATGAAGTTTGCCGTCTTCGATCACCTGGACAGGTCCGGCCCCGACCTGGGGCGTCAATATTAAGACCGCCTGCGGCTGACCGAGATCTATGAATGGGCGGGTTTCCACGCCTATCACGTGGCCGAGCACCACGGCACGCCGCTGGGCTCGGCGCCCTCGCCCGGCCTGTTCCTGGCCGCCGTCGCCCAGCGCACGACCAAGCTTCGCTTCGGACCGCTCGCCTATCCGCTCGGCCTTTATCACCCGCTCAGGCTGCTCGAAGAGATCTGCATGCTCGACGTCATGAGCGGCGGCAGGCTCGAGCTCGGCGTCGGCCGCGGCGCCTCGCCCTACGAAGCGGCGTTCTTCGGCATCGAGCCGGCCACGGCCCAGGAACGCTTCGACGAAACGCTGGAAATCGTGCTCAAGGGACTGGGCGCAGAGCGCCTCGACCATGCCGGCAAGTACTTCACCCTGATGGATGTCCCGCTGGTGATGCAGCCGGTGCAGCGCCCGCATCCGCCGCTGTGGCACGTCACCCGCTCGCTGGACAGCGCCGATCGCCTGGCCGGGCTGGGCTGCAACGTGGCGCT
This sequence comes from Alphaproteobacteria bacterium, assembly GCA_013290035.1. GTDB lineage: Bacteria > Pseudomonadota > Alphaproteobacteria > Reyranellales > Reyranellaceae > Reyranella. Next base: position 6,876 of record JABCYT010000123.1, on the reverse strand, counting down.
CGCCATGCCGACGCGTGACGCCGGCACGTTCACCAGGCGCTACCGCGCCGCCTGGGCGGCGCTGGGGCGCGCGCCCGCGGACATGCCGTTCGTCGGCAACACGCGCAACGTAGTGGTGCTGGACAGCGACTCGGACGCCGTCTCGGCCGCCCGCCGCGCCTTCCATGTCTGGTACGATTCGATGGTCCATCTGTGGCGGGCCAACGGCGTCGAGCTGCCGCGCCAGGTGTCCTCACCCGACTTCGACGAGACGGTCGAGCAGGGCTACATCGTCGCCGGCTCGCCCGCCAAGGTGCGCGACCGCATGCTGCGCGATCAGTCCATCTCGGGCATCAACTACAGCATCTGCCGCTTCGCCTGCGGCGACCTGTCGTTCGAGGAATCGGCGCGCTCGGTGCGCCTGTTCGCGCGCGAGGTGATGCCGGCGCTGATGCCGAAGGACGACACCGGCCCGGTGCGCGCCGCCACCGGCACCCTGGCCCGCGGCCTGCGCTGGCTGGGCGACGAGGACCTTTCCGAGGTCGGCTTTTTGTTTCGCTAGATGTCGCTGGGTGCGCGCGACTCCAGTCGCGCGTCATTCTCAAGGACACAAAGATCGCGCCACTGGAGTCGCGCGCCCCCAGCAAACTAGAAGAGGCCCGCGGCTCCACTTACGCGTGAACCGCGGACCTCCGCCCCCTCCGTGAACGCGCCCGTGTGCGGTTGACCGCTAGGCGTGACGCGCCCCCCTGTCGAAGACTGCTGCTGATGAAGACTGCCTGATAAAACAAAGCCGGCGGTGGTGGGGCCACCGCCGGCTCGTCGAGAGGATCAGCTACGCCGCCCGGGGAGAGATAGCGACGAACCTGGTCATCCCCTCCCGATAGATTTTCATCAGGACCGGTTTGCCGGTCTTCTTGGCTTCCTTGAGCTTGTCGGCAGCCACCTTGGGGCTGTCGACCATGTCCTTGCCGACCTGCTGCAGGACGTCGCCCGCCTTCAGGCCCTGGTCATCGGCCGGGCTGCCCGGCTCGACCGCCGCCACGACCACGCCCTTGATCGAGTCGTCGAGCTTCAGTTCCTGGCGCGCTTCGGGGGAGATCGGCGCCAGCGACACGCCGTAGGACATCGGCTCGGCCTTCTTGGCATCCGGCTGGTCGGCCTTGGCCTTGACGACCGCGGCCTCGTCCTTCTGGTCGCCGACCTTGGCGGTGACGGCCATGTCCTTGCCGTCGCGCCACACGCCGAGCTTGACCGACGTGCCGGGCTTGATGCCCGAGATCATGCGGGTCAGATCGCGGATGCTGTCGACCGACTTGTCGTCGACGCTCTTGATCACGTCACCCGACTTGATGCCGGCCGCCAGCGCCGGGCTGTCCGGCTGGACCTGGGCCACCAGGGCGCCCTTCTCGCTGCCGAGCGACATGCTCTGCGCGAGTTCCTCGGTCACCGGCTGGATCTGCACGCCCAGCAGGCCACGCTCGACCCGGCCGTTGGCCTTGAGCTGCGCCACCACCGGCTCAGCCAGGCTCGACGGGATGGCGAAGCCAAGGCCGATGCTGCCGCCGCTCGGCGAGAAGATGGCGGTGTTGATGCCGATCACATGGCCGTCCATGTCGAACAGTGGGCCGCCCGAATTGCCGCGGTTGATGGCGGCGTCGGTCTGGATGTAGTCGTCGAACGGACCGGAGTGGATGTCGCGGCCGCGCGCCGACACGATGCCGGTCGTCACGGTGCCGCCCAGGCCGAACGGATTGCCGACCGCCATCACCGGCTGGCCGACGCGCACCTTGGTGGCGTCAGCGAAGGTGACGAAGGGCAGCGGCTTGTCGCTCTCGACCTTGAGCAGGGCGAGGTCGGTCTTCTCGTCGCCGCCCATCAGCTTAGCCGGCAGCTTGCGGCCGTCGGTCAGGGTGACGGTGATCGAGTCGGCCTTGCCGGCGACATGGAAGTTGGTGACGATCCAGCCGTTGGCGTCGATGATGAAGCCCGTGCCGACAGCCTGGGCCTTCTGAGCCGGGCGCTGCTGCGGCTTCATCTGCGGCATGCCGGGCTGGCCCTGCTGGCCGAAGCGCTCGGCGAAGCGCTGCATGAACTCTTCCATCTGCTGCTGCTGCGAGCGATCAGCCATATGGGTTTCGTCGTCATCCGCGGCGCCGGCCTTCATGGTCACGGCGACGTTGACGACCGCGGGGGTCACCTTGGCGGCGAGGTCGGAGAGATCCTGCACCACGGCCTGGCCGGCGATCGCCGGAGGTGCCGTCAGCATGGGAACGACCAGCACCGGCGCGGTGAGCGCCGTCGTGAGCGCCAGGGCTGTCAGAATGGTCTTGGTCTTCGTCATGAACTACCTCCTTCGGGGGGCTTTGGCAGGAGGAATATGGGACTCGGCCCATGGCGACCGGATGGCCGCTTCATTGAATGTTTGTATAGTTGGGGATCGTTGCGTTTGCCTTGGATTGGCGGCAGATGGGGCCGCAACCAGATGTCAGGACTTAAGTGAAAATCCTCCTCGTCGAAGACGACAAGCAAACCGCCGACTACATCGCCAAGGGTCTGCGCGAGCACGGCCATGTCGTCGACCATGCCGGCAACGGCCGCGACGGGCTCTATCTCGCGACCGGCGAGAAATACGACGTGATGATCGTCGATCGCATGCTGCCCGCCATGGACGGGCTGTCGCTGGTCAAGGCGGCGCGCGCCTCGCGCGTGCGCACGCCGGTGCTGTTCCTGACGACGATGGGCGGCATCGACGATCGCGTCACCGGCTTCGAGGCGGGCGGCGACGACTACCTGGTGAAACCCTTCGCCTTCGCCGAACTGCTGGCGCGCGTCGGCGCGCTGGCGCGCCGGCCGCCGATGGTGGCGGCGACGTCGCTTGCCGCCGGCGACCTCGAAATGGATCTCCTGGCGCGCACCGTGACGCGCGCCGGCAAGCGCATCGAGTTGTTGGCCCAGGAATTCAAGATCCTGGAATACCTGTTGCGCCACGCCGGCGAGGTGGTGACGCGCACCATGCTGCTGGAGAAGGTGTGGGATTTCCATTTCGATCCCAAGACCAACATCGTCGAAACCCACATCAGCCGGCTGCGCTCGAAGATCGACAAAGGCTTCGACAAGCCCCTGCTCCATACGGTCAGGGGGGCGGGCTATGTCATTCGCGGATCGGATTAGGAGCCAGACCAGGAACCTCGTCCGGATCCTGCGCTCGGCGAGCTTCCGGCTGCCGCTGATCTACGCCGTGCTGTTCGTGCTGTCGGCCGGCGCGCTGTTCGTCACCGTGTACTGGACGGCGACAGCGGCGATGCAGGACGACATGGCGGCCGTGCTGCGCACCGAGGCCTACCAGCTGGCCGAGATCCATCGCCGCAGCGGCCTGCCAGGCCTCGCCGAGCAGATCACGCGACGCATCAACTTCCGCACCCGCGGTCCCATCTTCTACCTGCTGCAGGCGCCCAACCGCCGGGTCGTGGTCGGCAACCTGCCCGGCATGCCGCCGATCGACGGCGTGGTCGATTTCGTGCCCCGGACCGACTCGCCCGAGCCCGAGGCGCCGCCGTCCAAGCTCACCGGCTTCGGCCTCACCCTGTCCGACGGCTCGTTCCTGCTGGTGGCGCAGGACGCCGATCGCCTGACCGAGATGCAGCATGCGATCGCGCGCGCCTTCGTGTGGGCGAGCGGGCTCGCGCTGCTGCTCGCCATCGCCGGCGGCGCGCTGATCGGCACGAGCTTCCTGCGCCGCATCGACACCATCACGCGCACCAGCCTCGCCATCATGGCGGGCGATCTGTCGGCGCGCATTCCGGTGCGCGGCACCCACGACGAGATCGACCAGCTGGTGTCGAGCCTCAACGCCATGCTGAGCCGCATCCAGCAACTGATGGACGGCCTGCGCCAGGTCTCGAGCGACATCGCCCACGACCTGCGCACGCCGCTCGGCCGGCTGCGCCAGCACCTCGAGGATGCGCGCGCGCGGGCCACCACCACCGCCGACTACGACGCCGCGACCGACGCCGCCATCGAGGAGGCCGACGAGCTTCTCGAGACCTTCTCCGCCCTGCTGCGAATCGCCCAGGTCGAGGCCGGCGCGCAGAAGCGCGGCTTCACCGAGGTCGATCTTTCCGACCTGGTGACGAGCGTCGGCGAAGCCTACCAGCCGGCCGCCGAGGATTCGCAGCACACGCTCGACTACCAGATCGACGACGGCATCCGCCTCACCGGCGACCGCCAGCTCCTGGCCCAGATGATCTCGAACCTGGTCGAGAATGCGCTGCGCCACACGCAGGCCGGCTCGACCGTGTCGCTGGCGCTGCGCAAGAGCTCCACCGGCTTCGAGATCGAGGTCGCCGACAACGGGCCCGGCATTCCGGAGACCGAGCACGGGCGGGTGTTCGACCGCTTCTACCGCCTCGACCGCAGCCGCTCGACCGCCGGCAGCGGCCTTGGCCTCGCGCTGGTCAAAGCGATCGCCGGCCTGCACGGCCTCACGATCCGCCTCGAGGACCGCAAGCCGGGCCTCGGCGTCGTGGTGAGGGGATGACGGAATGACAGAAGATCAGCCGTTGGACGCACGCCACGAGCTTTGATCCTTCGGCAGCAAGCCATCGGGATCGTGGACACGGACGCGGTGCGGCAAGTCGGGCGTCCAAGTCCACAGGACGAGATTGCTCATGTCGGAGCGCGCACCATTGGCGAACGAAGGCACCACGATGCCCGCCGCACCGCTCGCAATGAGTCTCCGGGCGACGCGCCATGATGCCGGCTCTCGGCCGTCGGCAAGGTCGCCCGCCCACGCGCACGCCATGTCGCGAAGATCGACGCCGGCATGTCTGCGGTTCCTCGCGGCTCGCAAGTCGACGATGTCGTCGACGTCGACGTCGTAGGAGCAGACGGTCAGCGGCGCAAAGCGTTGCGAAAAGCCGTGGCCCATCTCAATGAATAGGCCTTCGACGGTCAGGCTAAGATAAAGGGCCGGCGTTCCGCGTGGGTTGAAGCGGCCGCCTTTAAGCCGCGCGCCTTCGCCAGAGACAGGCGAGAACACCCATTTGGGATCGTGACCGCGATAACACGTTCCCCGAAACCTCAAGCAAAGCCGCCGAGCGCCACATGGTCCAGATAGTCGCGCACCGCTTCAGCCTTGCCGTCTTTCACCAGGAACTCGGCAGTCCGTCCGCCAAATGCCGGCAAGGGCTCGGCGCGATACCAGGCCATCGCCTGGTCCTTGCCGCCGGCCCAGGCCGACACGCGCCCGACGATCTCGAGCATCTCGCGCATGCGCGCCTGAGTCTTCAGAGCGGTGGCCCGCTTTTCGCGGTAAAGCGTCTCGGACTGCAGACCGACCGTGCGGGCGAGTTGCTGCTTGGAAAGGCCGAACGACGTCGCCACGCGTTCGATCACGACGCTGCCTTTTCTATCCATATAGCTGCCGACAAAGGTCGTCGTGGCAGCACGAGCGCGGGACGATTTACGGGCCGTCATGACCACTTACAATGCCATGAATTCATGGCATTGTATATGGTATTGATTTCACGAGGTGTCCAGTGACACGCCCCCTCTTCGCCTATGTCGGCAGCTACACCACGCCCGAGCGTCACGGCCAGGGCAACGGCATCAACGTCTATCGCGTCGATCGCCGCAGCGGCGCCTTCATGCACGTCCAGCATCTGGGCGGGCTGGAGAACCCGTCGTTCCTCGCCCTCGATGGCGCGGGAACGCATCTCTACTCGGTTCACGGCGATCGTACCGAGGCCAACTCCTTCACCATCGACCGGCGGACAGGCCATATCGCGCCGCTCAACCGGCAGTCCACCGGCGGCTACAATCCGGTGCATCTCGCCTTCGACGCGACGGGACGCTTCCTCGCGGTCTGCAACTACGGCACGGATTCCCTGGCCGTGCTGCCGGTCGCCGCCGACGGCAGCCTGCTTCCCTACCGGACGCTCACCACGGTCACCGGGACGCTGGGGCCGCACCGCATCCAGCAACGCACCATGTGCGTGCACCACATCCCGCTCGACCGCCAGGGCCGCTTCTTCTACGTGCCGTGCAAGGGCTCCGACGTCGTCATCGCCTATCGCCTCGACCCCAGGCGCCGCGTGCTGGTCGAGGCCAACCGCGTCGCCGCCCGCCCCGGCGCCGCGCCACGGCACATCGATTTCCATCCGAAGAAGGCCCTGGCTTACATCACCAACGAGCTCGACTCGACCCTCACCACCTACCGGCAGGACCGTCGCAGCGGCGCGCTCACGCCGCTGCAGACCATCCCGTCGACGCCGGCGGACTTCACCGGCTACAGCACCGGCGCCGAGATCGCGGTCGATCGCGCCGGCCGCAACCTCTACGTCTCCAACCGCGGCCATGACAGCATCGGCGTGTTCGCCATCGATCCGGCCAAGGGCACGCTCGCGCCGCGCCAGTGGGTGCCGACCCATGGCCGCACGCCGCGCTTCTTCACCTTCGATCCCGCTCAGCGCTTCCTCTACGTCGCCAACCAGGACGACCGCTCGATCATAGGCTATCGCATCACCCGCGACGGCCGCCTGGCGCCGACGCGCATCCGCGTCAGCGTCGGCAGCCCGGCGTGCATCGTGTTCTCGCGATAGCAGCACACGCCTTGTTTGAAGTCCGGGTACCCGGCCTTTAAGGTTGGCGGCGACGGCGGGGAGACGACCATGGACGAACTGGCTGGCGATCTCGGCTATATCGTGAAGCTCATCGCCGCCGCCGGCGCGTTGGGCACCGCGGCCTTCGGCCTGGTCGACGCCAGCAAGGCGTTCTGGGGCGGCATGTCCAATCCGGGCTTCGGCTACATCCGCAAGGCGATCGAAACGCTGCTGGCCAGCGCCGGCGGCGCGGCTGCTTTCGGACGCAAGGAGATCATGGCGACGCTGCGCGCCA
>JABCYT010000122.1 GCA_013290035.1 Alphaproteobacteria bacterium | reverse complement strand
CGCCATGTGCTCGCCCGGGATCACGACCAGGAGATGCTCGGCCAGCGCGCGGTTCAGCAGGGCGGCGACGGCGGGCTCGTTCGCTCGGCCGCGCTCGAGGCCCTCGATGCGCCCGCCCAGCGGGCCTTTCAGGGGAACGACCTCGGCCATGCCGCGAGCCTAGCGCGGCGCGGTACCGGAAACCAACTGCCTCAACCAGGCGCGGACGCGGTGCATGAGCGCGACCGCTCTCCGCCAGGCTGGAATGGCGCGCACGAAGGCGTAGAGCCGGTCGCGCCAGGCGAACAGCCAGGTCTCCGCCCGCACGAACCACGGCATCGTCGCCAAGGTCGGATGCAGCACCCGATAAAGCCGCGCGACCAGCGCCGTCGCCAGCATCTTGCCGACGACAACACTGGCGACGGAGAGCCCGTAATGGTGATGCAGCGCGAACCAGACAGCGGAAAGTTTGACCGGCAGCACGACCGCCGAGGGCGCCACGAAGGCCAGCAGCGCCGCCCAGGGCGGTAGCCGGCGAAGCCAGCCCTCGAGCCAGGCGACCGGCGGCCATTTGGCCAGGCGCGCCATGGCCAGGCCGAGATAGTGCAGCAGCACGTCTTCGATGAAGACGACGGCTGCAACCACAGGCACGATGGCCAGTTCGAGGGCGTATTTGAGGTGTTGCTTCACAATTGTGCCAACTAGCCCTGAGATCCTGGCATTTCAGTGACCCCCATGTTCAACCGCCGCACCCTCGCCCAGCTCATGGCCGCTGCCGCCCTGGCACCGGTCTCCGCGGGCGCAGAGGGCCGACCACCCCTCTCGCGCATCGCCTTCGGCTCCTGCGCCGACCAAGTCAAGCCGCAGCCGATCTGGGACGCCATTCTCGCCTATAAACCCGAGCTTTTCATCTTCGCCGGCGACAACGTCTACGGCGATTTCCACACGGAGGATGCGAGCCACCTCAAGCGCGCCTACGCCATGGCGGAAGACATCGCGGGCTACAGCAAGCTACGCAATACCGTCGACCACCTCGCGGTATGGGACGACCACGACTACGGCATCAACGACGGCGGCGGCGATTTCCCGCACAAGGCGGTGGCGAAGGAGCTGTTCCTCAAGTTCTGGAAAGCTCCCGCCAACGACATCAGGCGGACCCGCGAAGGCATCTACGATTCGCGCATCATCGGCCCGCCCGGCATGCGCGTGCAGATCGTTCTGCTCGATCTGCGCTGGTTCCGCTCACCGCTCAAGGCCTCCGATCAACGCGGCGCGCCGGGCAAGGAACGCTATGTCCCCGACCCCGATCCCGCCAAGACGATGCTGGGTCCGGTGCAGTGGGCGTGGCTCGCCGGCGAGCTGCGCAAGCCAGCGGAGATTCGCCTCATCGTGTCGAGTACGCAGGTCCTGGCCGAAGGCCATGGCTGGGAGCGTTGGGGCAACATGCCGCTCGAGCGCCAAAAGCTTTACGACACGATTCGCGACAGCGGCGCCAAGGGCGTGGTGCTGCTGTCGGGCGATCGTCATGTCGGCGCGCTCTATCGCGAGACTCCGCCCGGCCTCTACCCGCTCTACGAAGTGACATCGAGCGGCCTCAACATGGTGTTCTGGGCGGCCAAGGAGCCGGGGCCGAACCGGTTGGGCGCGCTTTACCCCGCCGCCAATTTCGGCGTGGTCGAAATTGACTGGCCGCAACACAAGATCATGCTCGCACTGCGCGACAAAGAGGGAAACACGCGACGCTCCGCTGTTCTCAGTTTCGATGAACTGGGGCTCGCCCAGTAAACGGCCAAATGCCGCGGGGATGGTGGTCGGCACGGCCGCGTAAGCGAAGCAAGGCCGGCGACGACCGGCCGATCTCCGACCATTTGAGGTTGTTCATGTTCCCACTCAAGGGTCTCGCCTGCGTTTCCCTGCTTACGCTTGCGATCGCCACTCCCTCGGCGTTCGCTCAATCCAACGGCAGCACCACGCCGGCACCCAGCGCGCCGACGATATCGCCGACCAATCCTTCGACAGCACCGGGCGACCAGCCGTCGAGCCAGAAGACCCGCAAGCATAAGCACCGCAGCCGCAGCTCATCTGCGACCGGCCAACCCGGCACCACACCGAATCAATAGCCCGATGAAAAACGCCCGAAGGTCGGAACCTTCGGGCGTTTGCCTCTACACCGTCTTCACGAGCTCCGCGATAGCCGCGCCCACGGTCTTGGTATCGCCGTTGCCGCCGAGATCGCGTGTCCGCGGCCCGCCCTCGACCAAAGAGGCGGCGATCGCCCGCTCGATCGCCTCGGCGGCCTGCGGATAGCCGAGATGGCGAACCATCATGGCGCCTGACCAGATCTGGCCGATCGGATTGGCGATGAATTTGCCGGCGATGTCGGGCGCCGAGCCGTGCACCGGCTCGAACATCGAGGGGAACTTGCGCTCGGGATTGATGTTGCCCGAGGGCGCCACGCCGATCGATCCGGTGAGCGCCGGCCCCAGGTCCGACAGGATGTCGCCGAACAGGTTGGAGCCGACCACGACGTCGAACCAGTCGGGATTGCGCACGAAATGCGCGGTCAGGATGTCGATGTGGTACTGGTCCGCCCGGATATCGGGATAGTTCTTCTTCATCTCGGCGAAACGCTCGTCCCAGAACGGCATGGTGTGGATGATGCCGTTGGACTTGGTGGCCGAGGTCACGTGCTTCTTCTTGGTCGTGCGCGCGAACTCGAAGGCGAACTTCAGCACGCGATCGACGCCCTTCCTCGTGAAGACAGCCTCCTGGACGGCGAACTCGTTCTCCGTGCCCTGGAACATGCGGCCGCCGAGCTGGCTGTACTCGCCCTCGGTATTCTCGCGCACCACCCAGAAGTCGATGTCGCCCGGCTTGCGGTTGGCGAGCGGCGACGGCACGCCCTCGAACAGGCGCACGGGACGCAGGTTCACGTACTCGTCGAAGTCACGCCGGATCGGGATCAGCAGGCCCCACAGCGAAACGTGGTCGGGCACGCCTGGCCAGCCGACGGCGCCCAGGAAGATGCTTTCGAACGCCTTGAGCTGCTCCATGCCGTCTTCCGGCATCATCTTGCCGGTCTGCAGCAGGCGATCGCACGACCAGTCGAAATCGGTGAATTCGAGCTGGAAGTTGAAGCGCCGCGCCGCGGCTTCGAGCACGCGCACGCCCTCCGGGACGGTTTCCTTGCCGATTCCGTCACCCGGAATGAGAGCGATCTTGTGCTTGGCCATGTGTTTCCTCCTGCGGCGCCGAACGACGTATAATGGACAGGCGTTCAGGAGCAAGCCATGACCTACGACCTCAAGATCACGGGCGGCACGATCGTCGACGGCACCGGCAAGCCTGGCTTCGTGGGCGACCTCGGCATCAAGGACGGCAAGGTCGTGACCCTGGGTAAGGTCGACGGGTCCGCGACGACGACCATCGACGCCACCGGCAAGGTGGTCTCGCCGGGCTTTGTCGACGTGCACACGCACTACGACGCCCAGATCCTGTGGGATCGCATGCTGAGCATCTCGCCGTGGCACGGAATCACCACCACGGTGATCGGCAATTGCGGCTTCGGCGTCGCGCCGACCAAGGCCATCCATCGCAAGCTGATCCTGCAGACCCTGGAAAAGGTCGAAGGCATGAGCCTCGATGCGTTGCAGGCGGGCGTGGGGGATAGCTGGCCGTTCGAGGCCTTCCCGCAATATCTCGACACGCTGGAAAAGCGCGGCTCGGCGATCAACGTCGCGGCGCTGTTCGGCCACACGCCGCTCAGAATGTATGTCATGGGCGAGGAATCGACCGAGCGCGCCGCCACGGCCGACGAAATCGGCGCCATGAAGACGCTGGTGCGCGAAGCCATGGAGGCCGGCGCCATCGGTTTCGGCTCCTCGGTCTCGGTCAGCCACAACGGCTATGCCGGCAAGCCCGTGCCCAGCCGCCAGGCGACCGTCGAGGAGATGGATGCGCTGGTGTCGGTCATGGGCGACATGAAGCGCGGCCTGATGCAGATCACCATCGGCCGTGAATTCTCGACCCGGCACATGGCCGAGGTCAGCCGGAAGTACGGTGTTCCCGTCACCTGGACGGCGCTGCTGTCCTACCTCTATGGCCCGGGCGGGCATCGCAAGCAGCTCGAGCTCGCCGCCGAGCAACGCAAGTCCGGCGCGCTGGTCATCCCGCAGGTGAGCTGCCGGCCGCTCAATTTCGAATTCACCTTCGCCGAGCCGTTCATCTTCGACGTCATGAAGTTCATGAACGAGCTCGCGATCAAGGATTCCAAGACGCCGGGCACGCGCCGTCGCGCCTATGCCGATCCGGCGTGGCGCGAGAAGCTGCGCAGCGAAGTGACCCCGTTGTTCCAGCGCTGGTGGGATCGCGTGGTCATTGCCTGGGCGCCATCGGCCAAGGAGCTCGAGGAGCAGCCGCTGGCCCAGGCCGCTGCCAGGCTCGGCAAGGATCCGGTCGATCTTGCCCTCGACCTCGCCCTTGCGAGCGACCTGCAAGCGCGCTTCCGCATGGCCGTGATGAACTTCGACGAAAAGGAAGTGGCGGAACTCATCACCGATCCGCATACGATCATCGCGCTCTCCGACGCCGGCGCGCATGCCAGCCAGCTCTGCGACGCGTGCTATTCCACCTACCTGCTCGGCCACTGGGTGCGCGACAAGAAGACCTTCACCATCGAGCAAGCCGTGCACAACCTCACACAACGGCCCGCCGAGATGTTCGGCATTACCGATCGCGGCCTGCTGGCCGAGGGCCGGCCGGCCGACGTCGTGGTGTTCGATCCCAAGACGGTGGGCCCCGGCCCGCTGAAGCGCGTCTACGACCTGCCGGCGGGCGCCGACCGGCTGGTCTCGGAGGCGAGCGGCATCACCGCCGTGATCGTCAACGGCAAGCTGATCCGCCGCGACGGCAAGGACGCCGTCGCCGCCAACGACAAGCTGCCCGGACGTCTGCTACGTCACGGGCGTGCCGCTTAGTTTCTCGAAACGGGAGGAGACCATGATCCACGTCATCGCCATCATCACCGCCAAGCCCGGCAAGCGCGACGAGATACTCAAGAATTTCAAGGCCAACGTGCCCGCGGTGCACGCCGAGAAAGGCTGCATCGAGTACGGCGCCACGATCGACACCGACGGCGGCGCATTCGCCAAGTTCGGCCTCGATACCCTCGTCGTCATCGAGAAGTGGGAGAGCATGGACCATCTCAAGGCCCATGGTGCTTCGGAACACATGAAAGCCTACGGCGCCAAGAACAAGGATCTCGTGGCCAACCGCGCCGTCCACGTCCTGCAGAACGCTTGATCACGCACAGCGACGTCGCCGCCTACGACCGCGATGGCGTCGTCTGCCTGCGCCAGGCATTCGATGCAGCCTGGGTCGAGCGCCTGCGTGCGGCGGTCGAGCGCGATCTCGCCGCGCCCGGCCCGCATGCCACGAACTTCGCCGAGGGCAGCACGCCCGGCAGGTTCTTCGGCGACATGTACATGTGGCGGCATGATCCGGAGTTCCACGCCGCTGCGCTCGACTCCCCTGCCCCTGCGATCGCCGCGCGCCTGATGGGCTCCGGCTCGGCTGATTTCTTCTACGACCAGCTCTTCGTGAAGGAACCCGGCACGGCGCATCCGACGCCATGGCATCAGGACCAGCCCTACTGGCCGGTGAAGGGCTGGCAAATCGCCTCGGTGTGGATCGCGCTCGATGCCATCGATCGCAGCAACGGCGCCGTCGAGTTCATCGCGGGCTCGCATCGCTGGGGCGTCAACTATCGGCCGACGCCCTTCCGCAAGGGCCACGAGATCAAGTTCACCGACAGCGATCTCGTGCCGATCCCCGACATCGACGCCGATCGGACCCGGTACGACATAACATGGTGGACGATGGCGCCCGGCGATTGCCTGGTGTTCCACGCCATGATCGTCCACGGCGCACCGGGCAACGACACGGCAGGCGCCCGCCGGCGCGGGCTGTCGCTGCGCTATACCGGCGGCGACGCGCGCTACGACCCGCGGCCCGGCACGTTCCAGTTCCCCTACAAGCCCGACCTCGCGGCCGGGGCGCCAATGACCTGCGATCTGTTTCCGAGGGCGTGGCCGAAAACCGTCTAGGCGTTGCGGACGATGCCCTTGAGGTGAATGTCCAGATTCGCCGAGATCAGCAGCTCACGATTGGACCAGGGGAATTCGGGTTTGGTGATGAAGGCCGCGACCAGCCCGTGGATACCCATCCAGCAGAGCTCCGCGCAGGTGTCCGGCGGGTAGTTGAGCTTGGTGCCAGACGCCTCAACCTGGGACAGCATGGCGACAAGGCGGCCGAAGACGATCGCGCCGCCCACGCCCGGCCGCGTCGGATCGTCGATCGGCGCACGATGGCCGATCTTGCGCATGGCTTCCGGGATGTTGGATCCCATGAAGACCAACCGGTACTCGTCGGGATGGCTGAGGCCGAAGCGGGCATAGGCCTCGCCGAAGCGGCGCACGCGCTCCATCGGGTCGTCGACGGTCTTTTCGATCTCGCCGATAGCCTCGATCAGATGTCCGAAGGTCTGATCGCAAAGCGCCAGCATCAGCGCTTCCTTGTCCTTGAAGTAGAGGTAGAGCGCCGGCGCCGAAATGCCGACCCGGTCGGCAATGCGGCGGATCGTGGTCGCGTCGTAGCCTTGCTCGAGGAACAACTCCTTGGCCGCATGGAGGATCTCCTCGCGGCGGGTATGGCCCTCGCCCCGACGTTTGCGGCCTCCGACGGCTATGGTCGAAAACACGGTCAAAACTGTCTCCTTCCCCTTGACTCTTATCTGAACGTCGATAACTTATCAACGTTCACTTAACATTGTTCATATGCGTTATGAACATTGTAAACCTTGCAAGGACGGTTAGCCATGCGTGTCCCGTTCATTCAGCCCCCGAGCAAGCTTCCCCTGAAGGCCCTGGCGATCGTCGTCGGTGCCGGTGCCATCGCGACAGCGGGCTTCGCGGCCTTCTCCTGGATGCCGGCCAGCGCCTCCCGGGCGGCGGCGAGTGAGCCCATCGTGCGGCCGGCGCGGGTCATGGAAATCGCCTATCAGCAGGAGAGCCAATCGCTGGTGCTGGCCGGCACGGTGGTTCCCCGCATCGAGAGCACGCTCGGCTTCCGCGTCACCGGCAAGATCACCAACCGCACCGTCGATGTCGGCACCATCGTCAAGCCGGGCGACCTGATCGCCCAGCTCGATCCCGCCGACTTCCGCCTGGCCGTCGACAATGCGCGCGCTGCCCTCGCCTCCGCCGATGCCGATTACGTGCGCGCCAAGGCCGACCACGAGCGCTATCTCAACCTGCGCGGCACAGGAGCGTTCACCACGCAAACGCTCGAGCAACGCCAGTCCCTCGCCCAGACCACGCTGGCGCGCGTTGAGCAGGCCAAAAGCCAGCTCGCCTCGGCCGAGAACAACCTCGCCTATACCGAGCTGCGCGCCGATGCGCCGGGCGTCGTGACCGCGGTCCAGGCCGAGGTCGGGCAGGTCATGACGCAGGGCCAGGGCGTCGTGCGGGTCGCCCGCACCGACGAGCTCGAAATCCTGGTGGGCGTTCCCGAGCACCGGCTGAAGGCCGTGCGCAAGGCCGAGGTCGCGAGCTTCGAATTGTGGTCCGACCCGGGCCATCGCCATGCCGCCAAGCTGCGCGAGCTCTCGCCCAGCGCCGACCCCATGACGCGCACCTATCCGGCGCGCTTCAGCGTGATCGCGCCGCCGGAGTTCATCGGGCTCGGCATGACCGCGACGCTCGCCTTCGAGCGGCCGGATGCGGCGCCGGTGGCCGAGGTGCCCCTGTCGGCCATCTTCCAACGCGGCACGCAGCCCGCGGTGTGGGTCGTCGACAAGGAAAGCGGCACCGTGACGCTGCGGCCGGTCACGATCGCGCGCTGGCGCGACGACACGGCTGCCATCGCCGGCGGCGTGAAGGACGGCGAGATGATCGCCGTTGCCGGCGTCCATAAGCTCGAGGCCGGGCAGAAGGTGAAGCCGGTGCAGCAGGCGGCGCGCTAGCGCCGCGCCTTCGGGGGAGACCGCCTATGACCACGCGCAGCAACCTCTCGGCGCTGGCGCTGAAATACAGCACGCTCACCGTCTTCTTCATGATCGCGCTGGTCGCGGCCGGCACCTACGCCTTCTTCAGTCTCGGCCGCGCCGAGGACCCGCCTTTCACCATCAAGCAGATGGTGGTGTCGGCGACGTGGCCGGGCGCCACCTCGCGCGAGATGGA
>JABCYT010000121.1 GCA_013290035.1 Alphaproteobacteria bacterium | reverse complement strand
CGCAAGGTGCGGCGGATCTCGGCGTGTTCAGGGGTGAATTGCACGGTGACCTCCTATCTTGCCGGACCGCGGGCCTCCAGGCCCGCTCATGATCATGATGCGGGCCTGGAGGCCCGCGGTCCGGCAAGAGTCCTCATCGGTTGCCCAGCCGGGGCAGGGTGCCCATCAGCTTGGAGATGATCTGCAGCATGACCTCGTCGGCGCCGCCGCCGATCGAGCCCAAGCGGCCGTCGCGGTAGCTGCGCGCCACCGGACTGTCCCACAGATAGCCGGCGCCGCCCCAGTATTGCAGGCAGGCGTCGGAGACCTCGCGGCGCAGGCGGCCGGCCTTGAGCTTGGCCATCGAGGCCAGCATGGTGACGTCCGTGCCGGCGAGATAGTCCTCGCAGGCGCGATAGACCAGCGAGCGCAGCGCCTCGACCTCGCTTTTGAGCTCGGCCAGGCGGAAATGGATCACCTGGTTGTCGAGCAGCGGTTTGCCGAACACCTTGCGCTCACGTGTGTAGTCGATGGTGGCGTTGATGATGCGGTCGCAGCCCATTAAGGTGCCGGCGCCGGCCCACAGCCGCTCTTCCTGGAATTGCTGCATCTGGTAGATGAAGCCCGAGCCGGGCTGGCCGATCGTGTAGCGCACCGGCACCTTCACCTCGTCGAAGAAGGTCTGCACGGTGTCCGAGGCGCGCATGCCGAGCTTGTCGAGCTTCTTCGCGATCTGGACGCCCGGCGTTTTCATGGGCACCACGATCAAGGACTTGTTCTTGTGAACGGCGCCGTCGCCTGTGTTGGCGAGCAGGCACATCCAGTCGGCCTGCGCGCCGTTGGTCGTCCACATCTTGCCGCCGTTGATCACCCAGTCGCCGCCGACCCGGCGCGCGTTGGTCTTGATCGAGGCGACGTCCGAGCCGGCGCCGGTCTCCGACACGCCGAGGCAGGCCACGTAGTCGCCGCTGATCGAGGGCGCCAGAAACTCCTGGCGCAGTTCGTCGCTGCCGTAGCGCGCCAGCGCCGGCGTCGCCATCGAGATCTGCACGCCGGTCGCCATCGGGATCGAGCCGCCATTCACCAGGCCGAGCGATTCGGAGCAGACCATGGCGTAGGAGAAATCGAGGCCCGAGCCGCCGAACTGCACGGGCTTGTCGACGCCCAGAAGGCCCGCGTCGCCCATCTTTTTGAACAGCTCATGGGCCGGGAACATGCCGGCCTTCTCCCACGCGTCGACGTTGGGATTGATCTCGCGGTCGATCAGCGTCTTCCAGGTCTGGCGCAGCGCCTCGTGCTCGGGCGTGAATTTCATCTCTACATCCTCGCGACGCCGAAGGTGATGGGATTGAGCGGCCGCACGAGCGATTCGCGGGCGATCGAGAGGGTAAAGGCCAGGATGCGCCGCGTGTCGCGCGGATCGATGATGCCGTCGTCCCACAGATGCGCGGTGCCGTAGAGTGCCGTGGACTCGCGGTCGAACTGCTCGACGATGCCCTTGAACATCTTGTCGATCTGCTCCTTGGGCGGCTCCTTGCCGTCGCGCAGGAACTTCTGCTCGGTCACGGTCTTCATCACGCCCGCAGCCTGCTCGCCGCCCATGACGGCGGTGCGGCTGTTGGGCCACGCGAAGATGAAGCGCGGATCGTAGGCGCGGCCGCACATGCCGTAGTTGCCGGCGCCGAACGAACCGCCGATCACGACCGTGATCTGCGGCACCGTGGCATTGGCCACCGCCTGGATCATCTTGGAGCCGTGCTTGACGATGCCGCCGCGCTCGGCCTCGGTGCCGACCATGTAGCCCGTGGTGTTCTGCAGGTAGACGATGGGCGTGCCCTGCTGGCAGCACAGCTGGATGAACTGCGCGGCCTTGACCGAGCCCTTGGTGGTGATCGGCCCGTTATTGCCGATGAAGGCCACCGGCTCGCCCTCGATCTCGGCCCAGCCGCAGATCGTCTGCTGGTCATAGAGGCCCTTGAATTCGAGGAAGTCCGAGCCGTCGACCAGGCGGGCGATCACCTCGCGCACGTCGTAGGGATCCTTGTAGGACGGCGGGACGACGCCGCAAAGCTCGTCGATGTCGTAGAGCGGTTGCTTGAACGACCTGGCCCTGGCGGGCGGCAGCTTGTCGTTCCAGTGCCACCGGCCGATCACCTCGCGCGCCATGCGGATGCCGTCGGCGTCGTCCTCGGCCATCCATTCGGCGACGCCCGACACGGTGGCGTGCATCTCGGCGCCGCCCAGCTCCTCGTCGGTGGCGATCTCGCCGGTCGCGGCCTTCAGCAGCGGCGGGCCGGCCAGGAATACCTTGGCCTGGTTGCGCACCATGATCACGTAGTCGGAGAGGCCCGGCAGATAGGCGCCGCCCGCCGTGGAGGAGCCATGGACCACGGTGACCTGCGGGATGCCGCGCGCCGACATGCGCGCCTGGTTGGCGAAGCCGCGGCCGCCCGGCACGAAGATCTCGGCCTGGTACAAGAGGTTGGCGCCGCCCGATTCGACCAGGTGCACCAGCGGCAGCTTGTTCTCCAGCACGATCTGCTGCACCCGCTGGCCCTTGCGCTGGCCCGACGGCGCCACGGTGCCGCCCTTGATGGCGCTGTTCGACGCCGACACGACGCAACGCACGCCCTCGACATAGCCGATGCCGGCCACCGAGCCGCCGCCCGCGCTCGAGCCGTCCTTGTCGTCGTGCATGCGGTAGCCGGCCAGCGGCATCAGCTCGAGGAAGGGCGCGCCGCGGTCGAGCAGCAGGGCGATGCGCTCGCGCGGCATGAGTTGCTTGCGCTTGGCGAAGCGCGCGCGCGACTTCTCCGACGTCGCCTGCACGCTGGCCTCGGCCGCGCGGAACTCGGCGATGGCAGCGAGCATCTTCTCGCGATTGCGCTTGTAGTCGCAGCTGTTGCGGTCGACCTGGCTTTCGAGGATCGGCATGGTCTTTCAGCCGCCCAGCACTTTGGGGGTCTTGGCGAGGTGGAAGCCGTGATAGGGCTGCGAACGGTCGGTTGCCGGCAGCTCCATCGAGCGATTGCCGAGCGGCACGCCGCCGTCGATGCGGATCTCGGTGCCGGTGATGTAGGCCGCGGCATCGCTCAGCAGGAAGCAGACCACGGCCGAGACCTCGCTCTCGGTGCCGAGCCGTCCCAGCGGGCAGTAGCCCTTGAGCTTGGGGATCTGTTCCTTGAACTCGCCCTGGTAGGTGTCCATGCCCGAGGAGGCGATCCAGCCCGGCGATACCGCATTCACCCGCACGCCGGCCTGGGCCCATTCGTAGGCCAGCGTCATCGTGAGGTTGACCATGCCGGCGCGCGCGGCGCCGGTGTGCGCCATGTTGGGAAAGCCGTTCCTCATGTCGGCGGCCATGTTCACGATCGAGCCGCCGTGTCTTTCCATCGATTGCGTGAAGACTTCGCGGCTGACGATGAAGCCGCCGGTGAGGTTGTTGCGCACCACCACGTCGAAGCCTTTGGCGCTCAGGGCGGCGGCGGGCGACGGGAACTGGCCGCCGGCATTGTTGAACAGGCCGTGGATGCGGCCACGCCCGGCCACCACCTTGGCGACGGCGTCCTTGACCTGCGTCTCCTCGCGGATGTCGAAGGCGTGGCTCTCGCAGGAGCCGCCGGACGCCTCGATCTCGGCCTTCACCGTGGCGAGCTTGTCGGGCTTGCGGCCGGTGATCACGACATGCGCGCCCAAAGCCGCGATCTCGTGCGCCGTGCAGCGGCCGATGCCGCTGCCGCCGCCGGTAACGATGACGGTCTGGCCCTCAAACAGCCCCGGTTTGAAGACCGAGCGATACGACATGTTTCCTCCGGCGACCTGAACGGCCGTTTATCGGCCTGTATTTGACGTTTACGTAAAGGTCAAGTAATCCCCCGGGACCATCGGCCGACTGGAGAAACCCGCCATGACCTTGCAGGAACTCACCTCGAAAATGAAGGAAGGCGCCTCGAAGAAGTCGGCCTTCGGCAACACCGTGAAATTCGCCACCGACCAGGGCGTGGTCTACATCGACGGCAACCAGAACCCGCCGGCCGTGACCAACGACGACAAGGATGCCGACTGCACGATCAAGATGGATTTCGCCGATTTCACCGACATGATCGGCGGCAAGCTCGACGGCATGACCGCCTTCATGACCGGCAAGCTCAAGATCGAGGGCGACATGGGCGTCGCCATGAAGCTGCAGAGCATCCTGCGCTAGCCTCCTTCCCGCGCACGTCGCGAAAAGCGCAGGCTCGGCGACCTCGCCAAGCCTTGCGCCGCGCTGGCGCGCGGCCAGGGGTTTCCGCAATTTCAGCAAGCGTTATCGATATTCTTCGTTGTGGGTTCTCGCATTGCCTCCTCTAGATCTTGAGTCGCCGGCAGGTCAGGGGCGACGCGGCCGGCATGATCGGATACTATAGTGATACTTAGTAAAAGTCAAGTAAATCTTTTATAGGCTGGCGAGGCGAACCGAGTTTTTGCGCACCATATCGCGCAAAAACCCGTCCAGGGCGCTCCCCGACTATTGGCGCTCTGACGACGACAAAATGTAACGATCTTTCGCCCGTTCCAGGCTACGGCTCCAACCTCACCCTGAGGAGGCCCGCAGGGCCGCCTCGAAGGGTGGGATACACTATCGTTGTTTCCCATCCTTCGAGACGCCGCGCTGCGCGCGGCTCCTCAGGATGAGGTCGCTTGTGAATCAGCATTTTATGAAATGCTGGTACTAGAAGTGAGCAGGTTCAAGAAACCATTCGGGATAGCCGTCAGGCTTGGCCAAGTGATGCCGAAAGCAAAGAGCGTGGCAATGCCATACCTGCCATTTGCCGTTGGCGGTCTCGACTGTAAGGCGGCATGGATCACCTTTGCGGCAAAAACATTGAAGAGCGCGCTCCTGCAACAGGGACCAAATCCAACTGTCATTTGAGGTCTGCTCCACCAATTCCTGCAACGGCCAAGGAGTCGTCCTTTGGTCGTCGCGCTCAATCCAATTTCAAATTAGGACACTAGCAAGTCAACCGGCGCAATCGGCCGGTCGTTTCGGGAGCGACCATCAATGGCCAAGGACAGGCTGAATTTCTGCATCTTCGGCGCAGGCCGCATCGGCAAGCTGCATGCGCGCAACCTCGCGGCCCATCCGCGCGCTCGCGTCAAGACCATCGTCGATCCGATCGCTCGGTTGGCGGCGGATCTGGCACGGGAGGTCGGCGCCGCGACGGCGCCCGACGCGGCCGCCGCGCTCGCCGATCGCGATATCGATGCCGTGGTGATTGCCTCGTCGACGAACACGCATGTCGATCTCATCATGGCGGCGGCCCGCACGGGCAAGGCCGTGCTGTGCGAGAAGCCGATCGACCTCGACATCAGGCGGGTCGACCGCTGCCTGGCGGAGCTGAAGAAGCACCGCACGGCCGTGGCGATCGGCTTCAACCGCCGCTTCGATCCCACCAACCGCGCCATCGCCGCGGCGATCCGCCGGGGCGAGGTGGGCGATGTCGAGCAGATCGTCATCACCAGCCGCGATCCGGCGCCGCCGCCCTTGGCCTACATCAAGGTCTCCGGCGGCCTGTTTCGCGACATGATGATCCATGATCTCGACCTCGCGCGCTGGCTGCTGGGGGCGGAGCCCGTCGAGGTGGTGGCCAAGGCGAGCTGCCGGGTCGATCCGAAGATCGCCCGGGCGGGCGACGTCGACAGCGCCATGGTCATCCTCAAGACCCGCGGCGGCGCGCTGTGCCACATCAACAACAGCCGCCGCGCCGCCTACGGCTACGACCAGCGCGTCGAGGTGTTCGGCGCCAAGGGCATGGTGCGCTCGGACAACCTGCGGCCGACCGCGATCCTGAAGTCGAACGAAGCGGCCACCGATGCGCACGATCCCCTGCTGCCTTTCTTCGTCGAGCGCTATGCCCAGTCCTATGTCCACGAGATCGACGACTTCATCGCTGCGGTGCTGTCGCGCCGCAAGCCGTCGGTTGGTGCCGAGGACGGACGGCGGGCGCTGCTGCTGGCCGATGCCGCGCTGCGGTCGCATCGCACGGGCCGGACGGTGACGGTCGGCTAGGCCGTGTACTGATAGGCCACAGCAGACCTACCGACGACCGGCGTCGCTCAACTCATCCAGAAGCTGTTTGGCCGCGATCAGATCGGCAGTCCCGAAACCCTCCATGAAGCGGTCGTAAACCGGCTGGAGGCAGGCGATGGCATCGGCGGATTGACCCTGACGGCACAGCAGGCGGGCGAGGCTCGTCGCAGCCCGTAACTCCCAGGACAAAGCTCCTTGCTGGCGCGCCTCATCGAGCGCGCGCCGGAAAAGACCCTGCGCCATCTCCGCGCCTGCGGCGCTCTTCTGTAATAGGAGAAGGTCACCCTTGAGGCGCAGCAACTCGGGCGCGGCCCAGCCTGATTCGACCTGCTCGATCCCCGCTTCGACAAGCGCGAGCGCCTCGGCGATTCGCCCGGCGTGGGTCAAGGCTCCCGCCAGCTCACTCAGGCCGGACGAGAACCGAAAGCTGACGTCGGGGTCGGCGATCTCGTCAAGGCCCGTCCGCAGCAGCCGCGATCCGGTGGCGAGATCGCCACTCCTGAGGACGACAACTCTTTGAAACCGGGAACCAAACGCGCTCCACAACGGCATGCCATGCTTTCTGGAATCGTCGAGCAGCATTCCTGTATAGTGGGCTGCGGCGGTCAGGTTTCCCACCCACAGCGCGATCGGGCATGCCGCCGTGGCGAGGGCGTAACACAGCGACGCTGCGTGACCGGTCGCCTGCGCCTCTCCAATGCTTATTTCGGCAGTGCGCACCGCCTGATCCACAAAACCCTGCAACCACAGCACCCGCGCAAGGAGCGCATGCACCGCGACTCGCAAGTCAGTCCCGAAGCGAATGACCTCCCATCCATGGTCGGTGCCGGCATAATGAGTCAGCACTTGCTCCAGATGGCGCCGTGCGCCGATCTGGTCGCCAAGAAAATGTTTGGACGAGCCCATCATGCGCTCGCCGAACAGCCGACCGCTCGAGTCCGACCCACGCATTGCCAGATCATGGAATTTTTGCGCAAATGGCAGCGCCGCACGGTAGCGACCGGTCTCGCTATGAAGGCCCCACAGACCCCAGATGGACCGCAACTGGTACTCGGCGTCGTCAAGGCTTTCGGCAATCTCGAGCGCGCGCGTCAAGGCCGGGCCGATCTCGGGACCGATAACACGGCTGGCGTATATCAGGGACGTGCCCAGCGCGGCGTGCAGCTTCATTTCCGCACGTGGCCCTCGGGTTGCGAGGGAGCCAAGCGCCTGCTTGGCGCAACTATGGCACTCAGTAAACAGCGACAGACGCATCCAGAGCGGGACCGCGGCAGCGGTCAACGCCACCCCGATCGATCCATCGCCGTCTGGTGAAAAGGCCCAGTCAAGCGCCGCTCGCAAATTGTCGATTTCGCAGGCGTAATCGGCCAGCCATTCGCCCGCGGACCGCACCCGCTCTTCACCTTCAGCCCGCTCGAAAAGATCGTGGTAGTACTCGGCGTGGCGGCGCGCGATCCGCTCGCGCTCGCCGCTCTCGTCGAGCTTCTCGAGGACGTAAGCGCGGGTCGTGTCGAGCAGCCGGAACTGCGGTTTGGTGCTGCTGACATCCGCAACGACCAACGATTTCGCCACCAGACCGGCCAGGCGCTCTATCGCATCGCTGGTGTCTGCTGCATCCATAGCCACGGATGCGGCAGCCTCGACCGAAATGACGCCCTTGAAAATCCCAAGAGCCCGGAAGAACAGCTGCTCATCGCCGCTCAGCAGACCATAGCTCCAATCGACCACAGAACGCATGGTCCGTTGCCGCGGAATGGTCGTGCGGCGTCGTGCCCCCAACAGCTGGAGGCTGTCGTCCAGGCGGGCGGCAAGACCTTCGACCCCCAGCACCTCGACGCGCGGCGCGGCGAACTCGATGGCGAGCGGCAAGCCATCGAGCCTGCGGCAGATCTCGACGACCGCCGGGACATTCGCATCGGTCAGTGCGAAGTCTTCGACGATCGCGCTTACACGTTCGACGAACAGCTGAACGGCGGGGAAAGCCGCCGCCTCCGCGGCCGTTGATCTGGACGACGCTTGTGGGATGCCGAGCGACGCGAGGCGGTACTCGCGTTCGCCCGCTGTCCCGAGCGGTTCTCGGCTGGTCGCCAGGATGTTCACACCCGGCGCTCCGCTTAGAATAGCCGCCGCCAATCCGGCCGCCGCATCAATGACGTGCTCGCAATTGTCGAGCAGCAACATCATCCGCT
>JABCYT010000120.1 GCA_013290035.1 Alphaproteobacteria bacterium | reverse complement strand
CGCCGAAGGAGAAGCCGGTGATGGCGAAGGGTTTGTTGGTTGGCAGCAGGGCGTCCATCGCCGTCTTTACGCAGCGCGTCACCGACCAGACGTCGCGCACATCGTCGGGCGGATCGCTGTCGCCCAGCCCCGGCAGGTCGGCGGCGTAGACGGTGAAGTGCTGCGCCAGCGGCTGGACGTTGCGGATCCAGTGGATCCACGAGCCCGAGCCGCCATGGAACAGCAGCAGGATCGGCTTGCCCGAGCCTTCGCCCCAGACGTGCCACATCATGCGGCCGCCATTGCCCATGGGAACCCGCACGGCGCGTGACGTGGCTTCGATTGCCGCAATGTGTTCGGCGGCGCTGCGCCCGTCCGGCATTTTGGGGACGGCCGAATAGTCGAGGTTCATTTGTTGATCGCACCCAGCAAACGTTCGACGAAACCAGGCGCTTGCTTGCGGTCGATCCAGCGCAGCACCGTGACGAGATCGTTGTCGGGGTCGATCCACACGATGTGGCTGCCCCAGCCCAGCGCGAAGTAGCTTTTCTCCGACGCCGCCGCGAACTGGCGCCGGTCGGTGTTGAGCCACCACATCATCCCGTAGAACGGCGCCACCGGGCAGGGCTTCACCAGCTCGTCGGTCCAGCCCTTGGGCAGGATCTGCTTGCCCTCCCAGAGGCCGCCTCGCGCCACCAGCACGCCCATCAAGGCAAGGTCGCGCGCCGAGACCACGATGCCACCGCCCCAATGGCCGCCGCCCGGCACGGAGATCATTTCCTTGCCGTCGATGGTGACGGTCGAATTCCTGTAGCCGTCCCACTTCCAGTCCGCCGAGGCGCCGATCGGGTCCATGATGCGGCGCCTCAGCACCGACGGCAGCGGCTCCTTGAAGAGCTGCAGCAGCGAGTAGCTGAGGCGATTCACCCGCACGTCGTTGTATTCGTAGAAGCTGCCGGGCTTTTTCAGCTTGCGCCGCGTGCCCTTGGGCGCTTCGGCGACCGCGAGACCGACCACGCGATTATGGTCGATGCGGTCTTCCTTGCCGAACATCGTGCCCTCCCATTCGCTGGTCTGGGTGAGCAGGTGGCGCCAGGTGATGTCCTTGTTCTGCGCGCTCTGGAAGCCGTCATCGAGCGCGTAGTCGCCCGCCTTGTCGTCGAGGCTTTTGATCAACCCGTCGCCCAGCGCCAGGCCGGCGAGCAGCGCCAGATAGCTCTTGGCGACGCTGAAGGTCATGTCGGGGCGCGTGACGTCGCCCCATTCGGCCAGAATCATGCCGCCGCGATAGACGATGCCGGCATGGCCGCCGCGTGGCGTGACCGGGCCCAGCACCTCGTTGTCGGGGGCTTTCTCGCCCGAATCGTAGGTCATCACGAACTGGCCGTCCGGCATTTTCATGCTTTGGGGCCATTTGGATTCAGCTGACTTGGCGAAGGCGATGGCTTCTTTCAGATCATTCATGCCCGCAATCAACATTGGAGCCCGCCCGGGAGCAAGCGTAGAAAACGCGTCATGCCTATACCGACCTCGATCACGATCCGCCGTCCCGACGACTGGCACGTCCATCTGCGTGACGGGCCAATGTTGAATGCCTGTGCCGTGCATACGGCGCGCCAGTTCGCCCGTGCCATCATCATGCCCAACCTCGTGCCGCCGGTGACCAAGGTGGTGGAGGCGGCGTCGTACCGCGAACGAATCCGCAGAGCGGTTCCGGCCGAGCTCGAATTCGAACCGCTGATGACCTGCTACCTGACCGACGATGCCGATCCGGCCGAGCTCTTGCGCGGCAAGCAGGAGGGCGTGTGGGTCGCGGCCAAGCTCTATCCGGCGCACGCCACGACCAATTCCGCGCACGGCGTCACCTCGATGGACCGCATCGCCCGCGGGCTGGAAGCGATGGAGAAGGCTGGCATGCCGCTCCTCGTGCATGGCGAGGTGACCGATGCCGAGGTCGACATCTTCGACCGCGAGGCGGTATTTCTGGACAAGGTGCTGGCGCCGCTGCTCAAGCGCCATCCGGGGCTGAAGATCGTACTCGAACACGTCACCACGAAAGAGGGCGTGGCCTTCGTCGAGGCGAGCGGGCCCCGCGTCGGCGGCACCATCACGCCGCATCATCTCTCCTACAATCGCAACGCCCTCTTCAAGGGCGGCATCCGTCCGCATCTCTACTGCCTGCCCATCGCCAAGAGCGAGGAACACCGACGGGCGCTGCGTCGCGCAGCGACGTCGGGCGCGGAGCGCTTCTTCCTTGGCACCGATACCGCGCCGCACACCGCCGACACCAAGGAATGCGCCTGCGGCTGCGCCGGTATCTTCAACGCACCGGTGGCGATGCAGGTCTACGCGCAGGTCTTCGCCGAAGAGGATGCCCTCGACTGCCTCGAAGCCTTCGCCTCGCTGAACGGGCCGCGTTTCTACGGGCTCGCACCCAACGAGGAGAGGATCACGATGAGGGCGGCGCCGTTGCAGGCGCCCGAACGCATCGACGTTCCGGGAGGCAACAAGAGCGTCGTGGTCTTTCATCCCGACACGCCGGTCGGCTGGTCGTTCTGATTGCACGATCAGACGCAGGTGGCGAGCGCGAGCGCCGGTCCGAGCGTGAGGAGGGTGGTGACCAGGGCGGCGATCAGGGTCCAGACGATCACGGTGTGCAGGAACGCATCGGTCGGACCGAGGCCCGGATCCGGGCTGGCGGCCCAGTGATCGCGCCACATCCAGCCGATCGCAATCAGATGCACCAGCAGCACGACGCCAAGCGCCAGGCGCAGCGCGCCGGCCGGCCAGGCAAAGGCGCAGCCGATGGCGTGGACAGCGTAGAGAAAAACCAGTGCGCTGCACCACACGCCGAAGCCTGCCAACAGCCACCAAAGGCGCCGGGGCGGAACCGGACGCTCGCTCACGGCCGCGCCCCCAGCATCGCCACCAGCAGGGGCAGCGCCAACACGAGGCCGAGCGCGACGACCGCCGTCATCGCGGTGTAGTCGAGCCAGAGCCGCGTCAGGCGCAGGTCCAGCGAGCGCAGCGGCGAAACCAGGCCGGCGCCCAGGCGCAGGAGGTTGCTGACGAGGAAGAGAAGGCCGATGCCCGCGTGCACGGCAACGTAGAAGAGCAGCGCGGCGGCGGTCGCGCCCAGCGCATGTTCGCTGGCCGGCGGGGCGATGCCGCCGATCAGGGCCACGCAGGCTGCGATGGCGGCAAGAAGGGCCAGCAGGGCAAGGCCGATCCAGCCGCGCGCCGATCCGCCGGTGGCGAGTGCCCGCAGCGATCCGCGCGCCGCCGCCGTGGCGACGGCAAGGGCCACGATGACCGCAAGGGCGAGCTTGGGGTCCGGCGCGGGCGTCGCTGCCGCCGGCCAGTTCGGCGCGGCGATCCACAGATAGAAGGTTCCGAACACCAGGGACGCGAACAGGGTGCCGTCGGCCAGCAGCGTGAAAATCAGCGCCCACCACGCCGGCGCGCCGGTCACCTCGGTATGCGGCGGCACGCTCACGCCATGGCCGACGGGCAGCGGACCATAGTCGCGGGCAAGCCCGGCGCTCTGCCCGGCCAGCACGAACAGGCCCGCGGTCAGCAGCGCCGCGGCGAGCGTCAGGGCGTAGAACTGGAACAGCATGGCCAGCACGGCGGTGGCGGTAGCGAGCGCCGTGCAGAGCGGCAGGTAGGTCGGGCGCGGCAGCACGATCAGCTGCTCGGGCGCACCGGAGGTCATGTGCACGCCCAGCGTCTCTTGCCAGCCGTTGCGCGCGAAGCCGAGATAACCCTCGCCCCGTGCCAGCGACAAAGCGCGCTCGCCCGCGGCGGTGTCGTCGACCGCAGTCCCGACAAGCGGCAGCGAGGCGAAGGCATAGGGCGCCGGCGGGATCGGCATGGCCCATTCGAACGTCGTCGCCCGCCACGGATCGCGTCTCACCCGGCGGCCGTAGCGGAACTGCGCCAGGAGATCGATCACCACCAGCCCGAAGCCGATCGTCATGATGAACCCGCCCACCGAGGACAGGAGGTTGAGCCAGTTCCAGCCGACATCCGCCGGATAGGTGTAAATGCGCCGAGGCATGCCGAGCAGGCCGACCAGGTGCATCAGGAAGAAGGTCAGGTTGAAGCCGATGAAGACCAGCCAGAAAGCGGGCACCGCCAACCGGTGCACCGCCGTGCGGCCGGTCAGCAGCGGCAGCCAGTAGTAGAACGCCGCCAGCATGGGGAAGGCGAGGGCGCCCGCCACGACGTAATGGAAGTGGGCGACGACGAAATAGCTGTCATGCGCC
This sequence comes from Alphaproteobacteria bacterium, assembly GCA_013290035.1. Lineage (GTDB taxonomy): Bacteria > Pseudomonadota > Alphaproteobacteria > Reyranellales > Reyranellaceae > Reyranella. The sequence goes on along the minus strand of JABCYT010000120.1, from coordinate 4,011 downwards.
TGCCAGTTGAACGGCACGATGGCGAGCATGACGCCGGTCAGGCCACCCAGCGCGAAGATGAAGAAGAAACCGAAGACGTAGAGCATCGGCACGTCCCAGCGCGGCCGGCCATGCGCCAGGGTGGCGAGCCAGGCGAAGACCTGCACGGCCGTCGGCACCGCGACGATCGCCGAGCCGGCGGAGAAGAAGGCGAGGGCGAGATGGGGGATGCCCACGGTGAACATGTGATGCACCCAGATGCCGAAGCTCACGAAGGCGAGCGCGATGATCGCCACGACGATCGCCCGGTAGCCGACGAGGCGCCGGTTGGCGAAGACCGGGATGATCGTCGACAGGGCTCCGGCCATCGGCAGGAAGATGATGTAGACGTCGGGGTGGCCAAACAGCCAGAACAGGTGCTGCCAGAGCAGCGGATCGCCGCCCCGCCTGGGGTCGAAGAACGGCAGGCCGAAGGCGCGCTCGGTCTCGAGCAGGATCGAGCCCAGGATCAGCGGCGGAAAGGCCACCACCATCATCAGCGCGGTGACCAGCATGTACCAGCCGAAGATCGGCATGCGGTCGAGCGCCATGCCCGGCGCGCGCATCTTGAGGATCGAGACGACGATCTCGACGGCCAGCGTCAGCGCCGAGATCTCGACGAACGTCACCCCGAGCAGCCAGACGTCGGCGTTGACGCCCGGCGTGTAGACGTTCGAGCTGAGCGGCGTGTACATGAACCAACCGCCGTTGGGCGCCACCCCGAAGACCAGCGACAAGGTGATGATCGTGCCGCCGAACAGGTAGCACCAGTAGCCATAGGCGGTGAGCCGCGGGAAGGCGAAATCGCGGGTGCCGAGAATCTTCGGCGTGAGGTAGACCGCCACGCCCTCGATCATGGGAATGGCGAACAGGAACAACATCATCGACCCGTGCACGGTGAAGACCTGGTTGTAGGTCTCCGGATCCATGAAGTCGGAGTCGGGCGTGGCGAGCTGGACTCGGGTCAGCATGCCGAGCACGCCGCCGATCGCGAAAAAGACGAACGCCGTGGCCATGAAGCGCAGGCCGATGACGGAATGGTTGACGGCGGCGAGGCGCTGTACCCCGGGCCCGGTGGCCCAGATCGCGGCGAGCTCGCGGTGCAGCTTGAGCGCGCTCATTGTTGTTCCTTCGCCGCCTGGGCGAGCGCAGCGGCGAAATCCTCCGCGCGATGAACGACCACGGCGAACCGCATCCTGGTATGGCCGAGGCCGCAGAATTCCGAGCACCGCCCGTCATAGCGGCCCGGCGCGTCGGCCTGGAGGCGCAGCAGGTTCGCATGCCCGGGCACCGCGTCGATCTTGCCGGCCAGACGCGGCACCCAGAAGGAATGGATGACGTCGGCGCTGGTGACCACGATGTCGACGGGAACGCCGGCGGGCAGGTGCAGGACGTTGCGGGTCACGACGCCGCCCTGGTCGGGATAGCGGAAGGTCCAGACCCACTGCCGCCCCTCTGCCTCGATCCGGGGCGGCGCCTTTCCCATCAACGGCAGCAGTCGCTCGCCTGAGGCCAGCCCATAGGCGACGAGCGGCGGCAGGACGATCGCCGGCAGGACGAGGCCGCCCAGCACGATCCAGCGCGCCGGCGAGAGGCGCGAACCCCAGCCCGGCCGCCGGATCACCAGCACGAAGAGGACCGTGACCAGCACGAAGAGCACGGCGGAGCCGGCCAACATTACCCACCATAGGGTCGCGATCGACGCCGCCGCCGGCCCGGCGGGATCGAGCGTCGAGCCCGGTCCGCTGCAGCCGGCCAGCGCCGCGGCCAATCCGGATTGGACCGCCACCGCCAAGACGCTACGATCCCGGTTCGAAGGGTGCATCGGGCTCGGAGGCCGAGGACCATGGCGAAGCAAGGCGATCCCGCGAGCCCGTCCCACAGTCCGCCCCGGAGTCCGGTCGTGCTCGAGCTGCAGCGGCTCGATGTCGGCTCGGTGGTCGCCCTGGTCGGCCATCCGATCCACGTGATGATGGTGCATTTCCCGATCGCCTTCGTGATCGCGACCTTGGGCGTCGACGTCTTCTACTGGTGGTCGGGCGATGCGTTCTGGGTGCGGGTCGGCCTGTGGTCGGCCGGCATCGCCTTCTGGACCGGCGTCGCCGCAAGCATCGTCGGCATCGCCGAGCTCCTGCTCGTGCGCGGCATCCGGGTTCTCGAGGCAAGCTGGTCCCATGCCGTGGCGGCGATGACGCTGGTCGCGATCGCGGGCGCGAATTGGGGCCTGCGCCTGATCGATCCCGGCGAGGTTCTGACGCACGGCCTTGCCTTGTCGGCGCTCGCCTCGGTCATGACGGGCTTTGCCGGCTGGCATGGAGGCAAGCTCGTGTTCGATCATGGCGTCGGCGTTCTGGTGTCGGAAAAGAATTGACGCAGCTTGCCGGGCTCGAACAGGCCCGGCGCGAACTGGCTCGAATCGATGTGCGGCTTGGCCAGCACGATCCAAATGATGGCGCTCATCAGCACGAGATAGGCGCTGGTCAGCGCGATGTGCGGGAACAGGCCGAAGCGGCCGTCGGGCAGGAACAGATGCGCGAGGACGAGACCCGCAACCACGTGCAGCATCACCATGCCGCCGACCAGGACCATCTTCAGGGAGAACCACTCCTGGAACGTGGCCTGGAGGAAGATCAGCGCCGTGCCGCTGCCGATGGCGACCACGGCGGCGGGCGAGGTCATCCCGACATAGACGAAGCGGGTCAGGCGATGCAGCCGGTCGAGGTCCGGCCCCGCCGCGACCGTCGCGCGCTGCCAGAACAGGAAGGGCAGGACGAGCAGCCCGCCCGACCAGACCGCAATCGCGGCGAGATGGATGAACTTCAGGAAGACCGTCACAGGGCGGGCTCGCTGGGCCGCAGGCTCGACCAGGCGAGCCACAGCCCTGCGCCGAGATAGGGCAGGGCCGCCGGCACCCACATCAGCAGGCCGGCGAGCTGCTGGTCGGCCAGCGGGCTTAGCCCCCAGGGCGCCGTGCTCGCGAGATGCACCAGGTAGAGCGGCGCGGGCGCGAAGACGATCAGCGCGCCGAGCAGGCCCATTTGCCCGATGGTCGCGACGAGGGCGATCAGCGCCGCGCCGGAGGGAGTCGCAGGCGCCAGGATCGCCCGCCACATCAGCCAGGCGCTGCCCAGCAGCGAGATCTGCATCAGGCAATAGGCCGGGACGCTGGCGAGGCCCCAGGCATAAGGCCCCGGCGCGTGCCACAGCCACAGGATGACCGCGCTTGTCCCGACCAGCGCCGCGAGCGGCAGCGAGATCGCGCGCCGCAGCGGAAAAGCCAGCGCCAGGAGAGGCGCCACGGCGGCGACCAGCAGGACGTGGTGCAACACCCGCGCCGAGAACAGCGCCGACGACAGCGCGCAGAGCGGCGAAACGAAGATCAAGATCATCAGCGCGATCGCGGCCCAGCCGGCCCGGGCGTCGGACGAGCGTCCGCGCGCGATCACGAGTGCCAGGGCGGCAAGCATTGCCAGCAGCAGCGGATCGAGATTCCAGCGCACCCAAATATCGCTCGGCACGGGCGCTGGGCCGCAATAGGCGATCATCGGATCCGGCATGACGGTGCGTTTCCTCCCGCTTCTTTGTTGCGCTGCAACGCACGGCCGATTTTCAATTCTAACAAATGCAACCGATGTTGGACAGCTTGAGCGTGACCGGTGCCGTTCCATCTCGAGCTCACCGTGGCGGAGACGAGCCGGTGCACCGTCGACCGCATGACCGAACGGGCGCTGCCGACCGTGATGCGCAAGGTGATCGCCGGTCGAGGGGCTGCGCGGGGGATTTCCGCAATTCCCGCAATTTCCGCTACTGAATTGACCGATCCCCGCAGCCCTTCCAGGAATACTTTCCCACCGCCATAGGGCCGCAAAAACCAGTTCCCGCCAGTTTCCGCCGGTTTCCGCCGCTTCGCGACATCGCCGGCAGGGCCCGTCTTTCCGGCGGATTCGAGGTTTCCGCCCTTTCCGCCCTTTCCGCCCGTCTTTTTTTGCGGCC
>JABCYT010000119.1 GCA_013290035.1 Alphaproteobacteria bacterium | reverse complement strand
CTGACGCCGTTTGCGGCGCCAGCGCCTCGGGCGTGTAGCCCGCCGCCTTGGGTTTGTCGGGCCGCGCGAAGTCAGGACCGACGCTGCAGCCGGCCAGAAGGGCGGCCGCCAGGACGACGAGAAGGCTGGCCGCAAAGACGGCGAGGAAAGGCGAACGCAGACGCATACTGAACTCGCGAGATGCTACGGGTTGGCGGCGAGCGCGGCGCGGCAGATGGCTTCGGTGTGCTCGCGGACTACGAGCTTCATCAGGCGGACGCTCTCGGCATCGAGGCCGGCGCCGGCCAGGAGCGGGCGCTTCTGGTTGTTGCAGAAGATGACGACCTGGCCGATCAGCGCCAGGGTGCGCACGGTCATCTCCTGTTCGCCGGCCGGCTTGCCGTGGAGGCGACTGAGCAGCCCGAGGCAGGGATCGAAGATCTGCCGCATGCCGTTTTCGTGGAGGATGTCGAGGCCGGGCGTCTCCTCGATCTCGGCGCGGGCGAAGAAGAGGCGCCGGCTCTCGACCTGCGTGCCGCTGCTGACCAGCACCATGAAGGTCTCGAGCATATCGCCGAGCAGCTCGGCCAGCGCCTCGCGCGGTGTCTCGGGGGCATCGAGGGCGGCGTGCACGCGCGCCACCAGCGCGGCCATATGCCGATCGGTGTTGGCGTTGATGTCGTCGATGATCGCCCGGTAGAGGCCTTCTTTGTTGCCGAAATAGTACTGGATGGCCGGCAGGTTCACGCCGGCGCCCTCGGCAATCTGGCGGGTGCTCGCGCCCTCGTAGCCCTGGGCGGCAAAGAGATCGAGCGCCGTTTCCAGAATGCGCCGCCGGGTATCCTCGCCACGCGCCTGGGTGGCCGGACGGCCGCGGCCAAATGCTTGAATGTCGGTCATGAGCCCCCGGAAGCGTGCGATCTCGGGCTCAATATTATCGATTGATATATTATGTCAATCGATAGATATGTTCGCTATGCGAGCAGATTCCTCTCCAGCGCGGTGCGCGCGCTGGGGGGAGGTGCCGCCGTCATACGGCGGCGGAGGGGTCATGAATCGGGTCGCTGAATCCGGGCAGACAGACCACTCTGAGCTTCATGACCCCTCCGGCCTTCGGGCCACCTCCCCACTTCGTGGGGAGGAATTCAGAGCAGCCGATTGAGCGGCGAGAAGCTCATGCGGTGATGCGGCGTCGGGCCGAGTCGCTCGAGCGCCAGAAGATGCTCCTCGCTGCCGTAGCCGCGATTGGTTTCCCAGCCGTAGCCGGGAAAGCTCTCGGCGAGGCGCGCCATGTAGCGATCGCGCGTCACCTTGGCGAAGATCGAGGCGGCGGCGATCGAGTAGGAACGCGCATCGCCGCCGACGATTGTCTCGGCGCGGCAGCCGAGCCGAGGCGGCACCTGGTTGCCGTCGATCAGCACGACCTCGGGCTGTTCGGCCAGCGCCTGCAGCGCGCGCCGCATGGCCATGAAGGTGGCCTGCAGGATGTTGCAGCGGTCGATCTCCTCGACCGTCGCCTCGGCCACGGCGAACTGCACGATGCCGGAGGCGATCATGGCCTCGTAGGCGGCCTCGCGGTCCTCGACCACGAGCTGCTTGGAATCGTTGATGAGCTTCAGGAGCCGGCGCTTGGCGGCGGTGCGGTCGATCACGGCGACGGCGGCGACCACTGGCCCGGCCAGCGGCCCGCGGCCGGCCTCGTCGATGCCGGCGACCCGTCCCTCGCAAAGCAATTCATACCGAAAGCTCGGCATATCCCCCGCCGCCTCTTCTAGAGTGCAGCATGATCTCGATCGCCGACATCATCGCCCAAGATCCTGTGGGCATGAAACAGCTTCGTGCGGCGCGTGCGCTTGGCCTGCCCGACTGGTGCATTGCCGCAGGATTCGTGCGCAATCGCGTGTGGGACCATCTGCACGGCATCGCGCTGCCGCGCCCGCCGGCCGATATCGACGTGCTTTATTTCGACGCGACGGACCTCTCCAAGGACCGCGAGGCCGAGCACGAAAAGCGGCTGGACGTCCTGCTGCCCGGCCTGCCGTGGCAGGTGCGCAACCAGGCGCGCATGCATGTGCCGAAAAACCTGCCGCAGCACCGCAGCACGTCCGATTCCATGACCTATTGGCTGGAGACGGTGACGGCGGTCGGCGTGCGGCTGGAGGCCGACGACAGCCTGACGGTGATCGCGCCGCTCGGCACCGACGACCTGCTCGGCCTCCGCTGCCGGCCGACGGCGTTCGGGCGCACGCGGCGCGATGAATACGAGGCGCGCATCGCGGCCAAACGCTGGCGCGAGCTGTGGCCGAAGGTGCGGTTCCTGGATTAGGACGCGGACTCGGTCCGAGCGGTCAGCCCACCGACTGCCGATAGATCTGCTCAAGCTCACGGCACAGCCCCGCCGTATCGCAGGCCGCGGAGGCCGCCAGCCCGGCGCGCATGCCGGCACGCAAGGTAGCAAGGCGCGCGGGACTGGCCGGGTCGCGGGCCAACGCGCTCGCCCTGGCGACCAGCTCTTCTTCGTCGCGGGCGACCCAATGATCGAGGCCCGCCGCGCGCAGCAGCGAAGCGCTGGTGCGCGCGACCCAGCGATCGCCGGCGTAGGTCAGGACGGGAACGCCCTGCCACAGCGCCTCGGTCGTCGTGGTGCCGCCATTGTAGGGAAACGTGTCCAGCGCGATGTCGATGCGATCGTAGCGGCGCAGAAAGTCGACGTGCGCGGCGCCGCCCTCGAGGTCGATGCGCTCGGGGGCGACGCCCAAGGCGGCGAAGCGGGCCCGCAGATGGTCGCGGTTGGAGGGCTCGCCGAGCGTGGGCGCGCAGACCAGCAGGCGCGAAGTGGGCGCGGCCCGCAATATGCGCGCCCAGACGCCGAGGGTGAGGTCGTTCAACTTGTAGGCCGAGGCGAGCGTGCCGAAGGTGAGGCTGCCGCCGTTGCGGCTGCACGGCGGCGGCGCGACATCCGGCACGGCATAGAGAACCTCGAAGGCAAGGTAGGTGCCGCGCACCCGCAACACGCGCTCGGTGTAGAAGCGTTCCTCTGCGGCGGGAATCACCGCGTCGTCGCCGACGATGCCATCGAAGCAATCGAGACCCGAGGTGGCGAAACTGTTGAACCACCCAAGCTGCAGCGGCGCCGGCCGGCGCAGGAACAATCGCAACCCGTTCGGCGCGCTGTAGGCGTTGAGATCGACCAGCACGTCGATGCCGGCCGCGGCGAGCCGGCGCGCGACTGTTTCGTCGTCGCTCGCGCCCGCCTGCCAGATCACATCGTGGGCATGGTCGCGGTAGCCGGCGGCAGCCGAGGGATTGCCGCCGAGCGAGACCAGGTGCACTTCAAAACGGTCGCGATCGTGGCGATTGATCACGCCGTAGACCGGTTTCATCCAGTTGGCCTTGTCGAAGAAGGCCGAGACGTAGCCGATCCGCAATTTGCCGCCCGACGGCGGGCGCTTGGGGCGTTCCAGCGGGCTGACGCCGGCGGCGAGGTGCTGGCCCCAGGCGCGCCGCGCCGCGAGCACATCAGCGTTTCCCGCCGAGGCGCTGCCCGGAAGACTGATGGCGAGGTTCTCTTCCGCAACCGCGCGCATCGAAGGGTCCGCCGCCACGCGGCGATAGGCATCGATCGCAGGCTCGACTTCGCCAAGATTGAACAGCACCTCGGCCAGCAGGCCCCAGGCGCCCCTGTCTTCCGGGTGCAGGCGCAGGGCGTGGCGCAAGGCGTCGCTGGCCTCGCCATAGGCACGGGCCCGCAGGCGCACGCCACCCAGACCATGCCAGGCGGCGAAATCGCCGGGGTCGGCGGCGATCGCGCGGCGGTAGGCGTCGGCCGCCGCGTCGATGTCCCCGGCCCTGTGCAGCGCGTCAGCCGCCTGGATGTCGGTCATGTCGCCCGGATTGCTCACGAGAGGAGTTTTGTGCGCGCGGATCCACCAAGACCATAGGCTCGAAAGTGTTGACTCCATATTCTAGAACTATCATTCTAAACCCATGGGCCAGGCCAAATTCAGCCAAACGGACTTTCTCGCCGCCGCGCAGGCGATCGCTGCCGCAGAGGGGCCGGCCGCCGCGACGATCGCGTCGATCACGGCACGGCTGGGGGCGCCGACGGGGTCGTTCTATCATCGCTTCGCCTCGCGCAATGTCGTGCTGGGCGAGCTCTGGCTGCGGGCGGTCCGCGACTTTCAGGAGGGGATAGGCGCAGCCCTCGATGCCGGCGACGGCTTGGCTGCCGCGCTGCATACGCCGGCCTGGGTGCGCGGCCATCTGGACAACGCCCGCCTGCTGTTGATGTACGATCGAAAGGATTTCGTTCAGGGCGAATGGCCGGAAGAACTGCGCGAACGGGTCGCCGAGATGACACGGCGCATGGAGGCCGGGTCGCGGCAGCGGGCGCGGGCAATCTTCGGCGAGGACGGGCGGGAGGAAGTGCGCCTGGCGCAATTCCTGATTTCCGAGGTTCCGGTCGCCGCCGTGCGCCAGCACCTTGTCCGCCGCGAACCGCCGCCGCCGCTCGTCGACCGCTTGATCCGCACCACCTATCGCGCCGTCGTCGCCGACTACCGGGCGCGAAAACGCAAGCCCGGCCTCGCCGAACGAGCCGTCTGACTTTCGAACCCCGCGCAGCGGCGCGGACGAAGGGAGTGCACGTCGATGAAGCGATTCACTCTTTACGGCAGTCCGCATTCGCTGCCGACCTACAAGGTGGCGCTGATGCTGCGCCTGTCGAACGAGCCGTTCTCCTTCCGATACGTGAGCTTCCAGAAGGGGATGAACAAGACGCCAGAGTTCCTGGCGCTGTCGCGCTGGCGTCAGGTGCCGGTGCTGATCGACCGTGAACGCACCTACCTCCAGTCGGCGGCCGTCGTCGAGCATCTGGCCGCGACGCTCGGCCGCTTCCAGGGAGCCGATGCGGCGACGCGCCAGCGCGTGCGCGAGTGGCTGTGCTGGAACGTCGACGCGCTGTTTCCACCGATCTTCAACTGCTACGGCGTCGAGCTCGGCCGCAATAAACTTCTTCCCATCGGCGTCGAGCCGACGATCGCCGACCACTATCGCGGACGGGCCGAGGCGGCCCTCTCGGTGCTCGACTCGCACCTTGCCGGTGGCGCCTATCTCTGCGCCGCCGAACCCACCATCGCGGATCTGTTCTGCTATGGCGACGTGGCCTTCGCCGAACTCTGCGCGTTCGACCTCGGGCGCTGGACCCATGTGGCCGGCTGGGCCGAGCGCGTGACGGCGCTGCCGGGTTTCAAGGCGCCTTTCGAATTGTTGGCCATGGAAAACGCCGAGCTGTCATAGAGCGAGTATTCGCGCTCAGGCGCCCACGGGGTTGGGGTCGCGCCAGGCCCGCTCGAAGGGCAGGCGCCAGGCATGCGGGGCGACGAGCTGGTGGATCGATTTCGGTCCCCACGAACCCGGCGGGTAGAGCCGGACCGGCGGCGGCGATTCCAGCAGGGGGATCGACACTTCCCACAGGCGCTCGATGCCCTCGGCGGTGGTGAACAGCGTGTGGTCGCCGCGCATCGCATCCAGGATCAGCCGCTCATAGGCCTCGAGGACGTCGCCGATCAGGCCGGTGTCGTGCATGGCGAACTGCAGGCTCAATTTGTCGAGCCGCATGCCGGGACCAGGGCGCTTGCCGTAGAAGGACAGGGACATCTTCGAGGCGTCCGCGAGATCGAAGGTCAGGTGATCCGGCCCTTGCGCGCCGACGCCCGACCCCACGGGGAACATGCTCTTGGGCGGTTCGCGGAAGGCCAGCGAGATGATCCTTTGGCCTTCGGCGAGCCGCTTGCCGGTGCGCAGGAAAAACGGCACGCCGGCCCAGCGCCAGTTGTCGATGGCGCACTTGAGGGCGATGAAGGTTTCGGTGTCCGATTCGGGGTCGACGCCTTCCTCCGACCGGTAGCCCGTGTATTGCCCGCGCACGACGTTCCTCGGGTCGATCACCGACATGCTGCGGAAGACCTTGTTCTTCTCCTCGCTGATCGGCGCGGGCTCGAGGGCCGTCGGCGACTCCATCGCCACGAAAGCGAGAATCTGGAACAGATGGGTCACCACCATGTCGCGAAAGGCGCCGACCGTCTCATAGAAGCCGGAGCGTTTGCCGAGGCCCAGCGTCTCGGGCACGTCGATCTGCACATGGTCGATGAAGTTGCGATTCCAGATCGGCTCGAACAGGCCGTTGGCGAAGCGGAACGCCAGGATGTTCTGCGCCGCCTCCTTGCCGAGAAAGTGGTCGATGCGGAAGATCTGCTCTTCGTCGAAGACCTCGTGCAACCTGGCGTTCAGCGACCGGGCGCTGGCCAGATCGGTGCCGAAGGGCTTTTCCATGATGATGCGGCTCTGCGGGACCAGACCGGCTTCGGCCAGCAGCCGCACCGCCGGCAGGGCAGCGCCAGGCGGCACGCTCAAATAGTGCACGCGGCGGCTCTCGCCGGCCAGGGAACGCTCGGCCTCCTCGACCGCCGCCGCGAGGGCGCAGGCACCGGCCGACATCGGGACGTAGTTCAAGGTCGCGGCGAAGGCGGCCCAGTCGGCCTCGTCCACCTTGCGGCTGGAGAATTGATCGAGCGCTTGCCGGGCGATTCGCCGAAAGCCGTCAGGGTCGAGATCGTCCAGCGAGACGCCGATGATGCGGCAGCCGGGGATGAAGCCGGTACTGCAGAGATGGAACAAGCCCGGCAACAGCTTGCGTTGCGACAGGTCGCCCGTGGCGCCCACCAGGATGACGACCTGGGGATATCGCGGACCGACCTTTGACGCATTCTTCGCTAACATATCGCCTCCCACGCTGCCTGTTGGCGTCGGCTCCTCGCGATATACCTGCATTGTTAGGATCTTGCTGCAATTGCCGGGCCGAAATGGGGAAAGTACGCGTACAAATTGACGGGCCTGCCCGGGCGACGCGCAGAAGTTCGGTCCGGAGGTGCTAAAGCAGCTTCATCTGGCGGGCGTCGCGCTTGGCGTCGGTCAGCGCGGTGCGCGCCGACTCGGGCACACGGAAGGCCATCGTCTCGAGCCGGAAGCGGATGCGATTGAGCTCGAGGCGCTTCACCGCAGCGGCGAAGCGCGCGCTCAGGAGCTGGGCGATCGGCCCCTCGCCCCGCATGCGCAGGCCGAACTCGGCCTGGTAGAGCGCGCCGCCGCGCATCTGGCGGACCAGCGACAGCACGCGCTCGGCGCGGTCGGGCCGGTGCTGGCGCAGCCATTCCTCGAACAGTTCCTTGATCTCGAGCGGCAGGCGCAGGACGGTGAAGCCCGCGCGCGTGGCGCCGGCGTCGCGCGCCGCCTCGAGGATCGCTTCCATCTCGTGGTCGTTCAGCCCCGGAATCATGGGCGCGGTCATGACGCCGGTCGGGATGCCGGCCGCCGCCAGCGCCCGGATCGCGTCGAGCCGGCGGTGCGGCGCCGAGGCGCGCGGCTCCATCGCCCGCGCCAGATCCTTGTCGAGCGTCGTGATCGACACGAACGCCTCGGCGAGGTTGCGCTTGGCCATGTCGCCCAGGATGTCGATGTCGCGCGTGATGAGCTGGCCCTTGGTGACGATGCCCACCGGATTGTTGAAGTCACTCAGCACCTGCAGGATCTGGCGCGTGACCTTGAGCTCGCGCTCGACCGGCTGGTAGGGATCGGTGTTGGTGCCCATGGCGATCACGTCGGGCCGGTATTTCGGCGAGGCGAGCTCGGCGGTGAGCAGCCGGGCGGCGTCGGGCTTGAACAGGATCTTGGTCTCGAAATCGAGGCCGGGCGAGAGGCCGAGATAGGCGTGGGTCGGGCGCGCGAAGCAGTAGATGCAGCCATGCTCGCAACCGCGATAGGGATTGATCGAGCGGTCGAAGCCGATGTCGGGCGAGGTGTTGCGCGCGATGATGGTGCGCGTGGCGTCGCGCGTCAGCGTCGTGCGCAGCGGCGGCAGCGCGTCGTCGTCCGTCGCGTCGGGCGCGGCTGCGGTCTCCCAGCCATCGGTCGTGCGAATGCGCCGCTCGCTGTCGAAGCGGCTCGACTCGTTGCTGAGCGCGCCGCGGCCGCGATGCACCGGTTCGGCGATCGGATCGTCGGGATAGTCGGGAGGAACGGTCGGTCGCATGATCGGCCGACTCTGAGAACAAACCATGAACGAGTCAAGTCAGTACGTGACAGCACTTTGCAGGCATCAGAGACCAGAGTGTCGAGGTCGCAAGCGTTGCAGGCGTCACCCATTGCTGGGAGCGCGCTTCCAGCAAGACTCAGCCGCTTCTGGGCATCTTGCCTTCGTTCAGGCGCGGCATCAGCTCGGCGAAGTTGCA
>JABCYT010000118.1 GCA_013290035.1 Alphaproteobacteria bacterium | reverse complement strand
ATCTCGGCCCATCAGGGCCAGCAGATCGCCTGGCTTGCCCGCGCCGTGGGCGCCCGCCGCGCCGTCGAGGTCGGCACCTTCACCGGCTACTCCTCGCTCAGCATCGCCGAGGCGCTGCCGGCCGACGGCAAGCTCTGGTGCTGCGATGTGAGCGCGCAATGGACCGCAATCGCCCGTCGCTACTGGAAGGAGGCGGGCGTCGAGAGCCGCATCGAGCTCACCATCGCGCCCGCGCTCGAGACGCTCGACGGCCTCCTGGCGCAGGGCCTCGCGGGCCAGCTCGACCTCGCCTTCATCGACGCCAACAAGGACGGCTACGACGCCTACTACGAACGCTGCCTGAAACTCGTGCGCGCGGGCGGGATCGTGCTGATCGACAACGTGCTGTGGGGCGGTTCGGTCGCCAATCTCGCCGACAAGGACGCCGATACGGAGGCGATCCGCGCGCTCAATGCCAAGCTCGAAGCCGACCAGCGGGTCGATCTCGCCCTCTTCGCCGTGGGCGACGGCATGACCTGCGCGCTGAAGAGATAGCGTCGGTGGCGGAAGCCCGCAGCTATCGAAGCGATCCGGCCGTACCCGCGTTTGCCGACGACCGGCCGATCGTCATCTTCGACGGCCATTGCGTGCTCTGTTCGGGCTTTGCGCAGTTCATCCTGCGTGTCGATCGTCGGCGCCGGTTTCGCCTCCTGGCCGCACAGACGCCGCTGGGCGCGGCGCTATACGAGCATTACGGGCTTTTCGACGACGATTATCGAACGAACATCCTGCTCGAGGATGGCCGGGTCTGGCTGAAGTCCGACGGTTCGATCCGCATCTTCGTGGGCCTGGGCTTTCCCTGGTCGCTGGCCGTCATGGGCAAAGTCTTGCCGCGAAGCCTGCGCGATCGGCTTTACGATGTCGTCGCCCGCAATCGGCTGCGCTGGTTCGGTCGGCGAGCGACGTGCTTCCTGCCCGATCCGCAAGACGCGGATCGGTTCGTTGGATGACGGCGCTCCACGCACGCCTTCTGGGCGTTGTCTGGGACCGCCTCCCAGCCGAGATCCGCGACATGACTCTCGCTCTGGAAGGCGGCCGGCTATCGCTTGCCCTGCGCCACTGGAGCGCCTTCGCCATCCCGCTGCCGATGTGGCTGGGCCCATGCGCCGTCGCCTACGAAACGGCCGACAACGGCCGCTTCCACTTTCATGTGGAGATAAGCCATCGCCTCACCGGCCTGATCGTGCGGTATCGGGGCTGGGCTCGTTCGGACGCGCTAGCCGACGTTGCCGAAGATCGGATGCTTGACCTTGTCGCCCGCCTTGATGCCCAAAAGCTTGGCGCTGCCGCCGTTGATTTCGAGCACCGCCCGCACCGGAAACTCGCTCGGAATGGGATCGGTCGACAGGGGCACCGCGTTGGCGTGGATGTGCTTCACCGTGCCGTCGCCGGCGATGAACACCATGTCGAGCGGGATCAGCGTGTTCTTCATCCAGAAGCTGACCGGCGCCTCCTGGTAGAAGTCGAACAGCATGCCGTTGTAGGGCCCGAGCTTGTCGCGGAACATCAGCCCGCGCGCCCGCTCGGCGTCGTTCAGCGCCAGCTCGACATCGAACTTGATCTCGCGTGCCCCGGTCGCGACGACCAGCGACGAGTGACCGAACTTGATCTCGGCGCTTTGCGCCAGTGCCGAGCCGGCCGCCAGGACGAACGGGCTGCCGAGGAACAGGCGCCGGCCGAGCCGCGTCCTGGAACTGATGATTGCCATGGCCATGGAATAAAACGTGCCGACGGATTTCGTCAAACTCAAGACGTCTGCGTGACGGTTCCTGAGACGTCAGGCCGCGCGGATTTCGACGACCTGCAGGCCCTTCTGGCCCTCGGCGATGCGGATCATCACCTTCTGGCCGGGCGCCAGCGATTCCATGCCGTGCCGGCGCAGCACGGCGGCATGCACGAAGATGTCGCCGTCGGCGGCCTCGCGGGTGACGAAGCCGTAGCCGCGTTCGTTGTTGTACCACTTGACCAGCGCGGTGATGTATTCGCCCATCGCGATGCCGTCGGGCACCGCCGGCGGCTTGGGCGCAACGGCGACCGCCGTCGATTGATCGACGTCGAGCACCTTCATGACCTGCCAGCCCTTCGGACCGCGCACGCCGGCGCACACAACCGTTGCCCCGGGCTTGAGATCCTCGTGCCCGGCCTGGCGAAGTGTCGTCACATGCAGGAACGCGTCGCTATTGTCGCTGTCGAGGGCCAAGAACCCATACCCTTTGACGGCGTTGAACCACTTGACCTTACCACGCAGCTCAACCGTATCGACGTCCCCGCCCATCTCTCCCTGTTGGGTCGTCATTCAACGATCCCATGTTGTTATGCAGAAATCCTATCACCCCGGGGGGCGGGCGCAACAGGCCTTGTAATGCCGGCCGCTAGACCACACAGCTAATGCAATCAGCGGGGTAGCTCGATGTTCCGGACCGACCTGTTCAAGGGGAAGCGCTTTCTCGTCACCGGCGGCGGGACGGGCCTCGGCCGGATCATGATGGAGAAGTTCGTCGAGTTGGGCGCCGACTGCGTGATCTGCGGCCGGCGCGGCAGCGTCCTGGAGGAGACCGCCCGCCAAGTCATGGCCAAATACCCCGGCCGCCGGATCGACACGCACGCCGTCGACATCCGGGTGGCCACGGCGGTCGAGGAGATGATCGCGGGCATCTGGGCGAGCGGACCGCTCGACGGATTGGTCAACAATGCTGCCGGAAATTTCATTTCCCAGACCAAGGATCTGAGCCCGCGCGCCTTCGACGCCATCGCCAATATCGTCCTGCACGGCACGTTCTACACGACCAACGCCTGCGGCAAGCGCTGGATCGCCGACAAGCGCAAGGCGAGCGTCTTGAGCATCCTGACGACCTGGGTGTGGACCGGCAGTCCCTTCGTCGTGCCCTCGGCCATGTCCAAGGCGGGCATCGCCGTGATGACCCAGAGCCTCGCCGTCGAATGGGCGCGCCATGGCATCCGCCTGAACGCCATCGCGCCCGGCCCCTTCCCGACCGAGGGCGCGTGGGCGCGGCTCAACCCGCTCAAGGAGGGCGACGACAACCGCTACAAGGCGCGCAATCCGATGGGCAGGGTCGGCCGCCCCGGCGAGCTCGCCAACATGGCGGCGTTCCTGATGAGCGAGGAGGTCGAGTACATCAACGGCGAGGTGATCGCCATCGACGGCGCCATGGGCATCATGGGCAACGGCACCTTCGCCAACATGATGGCCTACAGCGACGACGACTGGCGGCGCATCCGCGAACAGATCCAGTCGGCCAACGCCGCCGACAAGGCCAAGCGCTCCTAGCTAGCCCAGCGCCGCTGTCAGCGTCTTGTGGAAGTGCACGATGGCGCTCTCGAACTTGCCGAAGGTGAAGGCCTCGTTGGCGCCGCTGCCCAGGCCGCGCTGGATCGCCTGGACCACGGCACGGTCCTCCGCCGCGCCGGTCGTGCCGACGAACTCGGCGTCGCGCCGGGCTTCGGCCAGCGCCGCGGGATCGTCGCCGCCGCCGTTGGTCAGCGTGTAGGTGATCTGCCGCGTGCGGTCGATGGCGAGCGGCTCGAGGATCACCACGTTGGTGTGACGCGACAGCACGGTGATCAGCACGTTGGGGAACAGGTGATAGACGTAGGTCAGCAGGCCTTCGACCCGCCGCTCCTGCGCCGGCACCTTGGCGAGCTTCTTGATGCGCTGGAACGGATAGGTCACGCGGCTGTGGCGGCCGAACAGGTCGATGACGTTCAGGTTGTCGAAGCCGTAGGGCAGGAAGCTCTCGGGATGCGTCGACTTGATGTGATAGCCCTCGATGAAGCCTTCCAGCAGGATCTTCCAGTTGACCTCGAACTCGCGCTCGGCCGTGGCGAACAGGCGCTGATCGGGCGCGATCAGCCGGGCAAGCCCGCCCAGCGAATCGTCATCGAGCGCCGGCGAGTCCTGGGTCACGAACACCAGTCCGAGACATTCGCTGGCGATCACCGGAACCAGCGGATGCGCCGCCTTGTCGAAGCCGGGAAAGCCTTCCTCGTGCGGGATGTGACGCAGCCGTCCCTCGAGATTGTAGGTCCAGCCGTGATAGCGGCAGACCAAGGCGCGCGCGCATCCCGCGCCGCTCGCCACCTGCATGCCGCGATGCCGGCAGGCGTTGCGGAAGGCCCGCACCGTGCCATCGGACCCGCGCACCGCGACGATCGGCGTGCCGGCCGCTTCGCGGGCGACGTACGAGCCCGCCTCGGGCAGCGCGGCCGACGGGCAGAACGGCGCGGGCGAGCGCCGCAGGATGCGTTCGATCTCGGCCGCCAGCCGCTCTTGCGACCGATAGTTCGCGACCGGTTCGCGCCACACCTCTTGCCCGACATCCGTCGTGCCATTGGCGATGTGATCGAGGACGCGCTGCGCCACGGACTGGTCATCCATCGCCGCTTTCATTCCTGCCATTCCCCTGCCCGCCTTTCCGCCAAGCATACGCCCGCCGCTCCGGGCGACAAAAGAAACCGCAGCCGCCACGCTTGAGCCCGATTCAACCGCTTTTTTGCAACGCAACTTGCACGGCACCAGCAAGCCCGCGCCGGCTGTGTTGCACGAATGCAACATCGCGTCACGATTGATACCAAAGGCGGGCAACCATGGCCTGAGCCGGCCGCAATTGAGCCAAAGTGTCATGGTGATTACAGACACTTAACTTGTTCAGCCCGGGTTCCAGAGATCCAATCGTGCGGTTCGGCACCAACGTAGTTTCCCCCATGCCCCTCAGCCTGCCGCGACGGCGGCTTGTGACCCTTGGCGTGGTGGGCACGGCTGCGTTGGCGCTGACGTTCGAGGAGGTATCGGCGCAGACCATCGAGTCGCGCCACTGGCAGGGTACCGTGGCCATGACCCGCCAGCCCGAACACCTGGTGGCCAACACGCAAGCGGAATGGCGCAGCCTGTGGAGCCGGGTCGGCGCGGCGCCGCCCGACGTGTTCGAGCCGGGCCGCATGAACGCGGTCGGCATCTTCCTCGGACGCCGCGCCAGCGAAGGCTATTCGGTCAACGTCCTGTCGACCACCCGACGGCGCGATCGCATCGTCGTCGTGTTCGAGGAGCGCATGCCGCCCGACATCATGATGGCGCAGCGCGCCAGCCCGGCGCCTCGCCCGATCGCGGGCGGCGGCGGATTCGGCGGACCCGCCGCGGGCTTCGCCCCGCCCGGCACCGGCGCCTCGCTCGCGCCGTCCGCGGTTCCCGCCCGGCCTGTCGGACAGCCCACCTCGCCGTGGGCCATCGTCCTGATCAATCGCGCCGACCTGCCGATCTCCGTCGAGCAGCGCCTCTTCCGCTAGCCGGCGTTTTTCCTTAGCGACGGCGATCAATGGGAGTGCCGCGGCACGCCCTTGGTCTCCGCGATCTTCTGATAATTCACCGCAAAGTCGAGGCAGGCGCCGCTCGCAAGCTGGCCGATGAACTTGCGCTGCAGCTCCTGCCAGGGCGTCTGGCTCTCCTTGACGTTGGGCTTCCACGCCGCCTTGCGCTTGGCGAGCTCGGCGTCGGAAATCAGGATGTCGGCGCGCCGTTTGCCGATATCGACCCTGACCTTGTCGCCGGTCTTGAGCAGCGCCAGGCCGCCGCCGACCGCGGCCTCGGGCGAGGCATTGAGGATCGATGGGCTGGCCGACGTGCCGCTTTGCCGGCCGTCACCGACACAGGGCAGCAGCAGCACGCCGCCTTTCACCAGCCGGTCCGGCGGCAGCATGTTCACAACCTCGGCGGCGCCGGGGTAGCCGACGGGGCCCGTGTTGCGGATGAACAGGATGCTGTTCTCGTCGATCGGCAGCTTGGGGTCGTTGATGCGGTGGTGATAATCCTCGGGCCCCTCGAACACGATGGCGGTGCCTTCGAAGGCGTCCTTGTCGCCCTTGCGCTCCAGGTATTTCTTGCGGAATTCGGGCGAAATGACCGAGGTCTTCATGATCGCCGAATCGAAGAGGTTGCCGGTCAGGACGGCGAAGCCCGCCTGCCCCAGCATCGGCTTGTCGTAGGTCATGATCACGTTGCCGTCGGCCGGCTTCGCATCCTTGAGGTTCTGCGCCATCGTCCTGCCGCTGACGGTGAGCGCATCGCCATGGATCTTCTTCTTGGCGAGCAGCTCGCGCATCACCGTCGGCACGCCGCCGGCGCGATGGAAGGCCTCGCCGAGATACTTGCCGGCCGGCATGCAGTTCACCAGCAGCGGGATGTCGTAGCCGATCCTGTCCCAGTCGGCGTTGTCGAGCTTGACGCCGATGTGGCGGGCGATCGCGTTGATATGCGGCGGGCAGTTGGTCGAGGCGCCGAGCGCGCTTGCCGCCACGATGGCGTTCTCGAAGGCCTTGCGCGTCAGGATGTCGGACGGCTTGAGGTCTTCCCACACCATGTCGACGATACGCTTGCCGGTCTCGTAGGCGATCTGCCCGCGCTCCCGGTACGGTCCGGGAATGGCGGCGCAGCCGGTCAACGACATGCCGAGCGCCTCGGCCATGCTGTTCATCGACAGCGCCGTGCCCATGGTGTTGCAGTGCCCGACGCTGGGCGCGCTCGAAGCCACCATTTCGAGGAACTTCTGCAGATCGATGCGGCCTGCCGCCAGCTCCTGGCGGGCGTACCAGACGATGGTGCCGGAGCCCGCCAGGCCGCCGGCGAAATGACCGTCGAGCATCGGTCCGCCCGACAGCACGATGGCCGGGATGTTGACCGTGGCTGCGCCCATGATCATGGCCGGGGTGGTCTTGTCGCAGCCCGTCGTCAGCACGACGCCGTCGAAGAAATAGCCGTAGAGGCACTCGACCAGGCTGAGATAGGCGAGGTTGCGGTCGAGCGCCGCGGTCGGCCGCTTGCCCGTCTCCTGGATCGGATGGACGGGAAACTCGATGGGGATGCCGCCGGCATCGCGGATGCCGTCGCGCACGCGGACCGCGAGATCCAGGTGATGGCGGTTGCAGGGCGACAGATCGCTGCCGGTCTGGGCGATGCCGATGATCGGCCGGCCGCTGTGCAGCTCGGCCAGGGTCAGGCCGAAATTCATGTAGCGCTCGAGATAGAGCGCCGCCATGGTCGGGTCGCCCGGAGCATCGAACCAGTCGCGGCTGCGCAGCCGGCGCGCACCATTTTTGCCGTTGGCGCCCTTCTTGTTGGCCATCATCGTTCCTCCAGATTGTTGGCGCGAGCCTAGCCCGCCTGCGGCTAGGCCGCCATGTCCCGCTCCATCGCCAGCTCGGCCTGCAGGCTGGCGACGTCGCGGAAGATCGAGGCGACGGCGAGCGTGCGACCGCCGAGCTTGTAGCGCAGCAGGCAGTCCTTGCCGGCGATATCGCCCTCGACGGCGAGCTCGTCCCATTTCTCGGCGTGACCGACATAGTTGATCTGGATGTCGTAGTGCTGGCTCCAGAAGAACGGCACCGCCTCGAACTTCGCGCGCAGCCCCAGCATGTTCAGCGCCGCCGTCTGTCCCTGGCGTTCGGCGACCACCCAATGCTCGACGCGGATGGCCTGGCCGCTGTGCGGATCGGGCCAGCGGGCAATGTCGCCGGCCGCGGAGACGCCGGGCGCGCTGGTCTGGAGAAGCGCATCGACCATGACCCCGCGATCGAGGGTGAGCCCCGCTTTCTCGGCCAGATCGAGCCGCGGGCGTACGCCCACGCCAACGACCACGAGGTCGGCTTCGAGGGTGCCGCCGCTTTTCAGCTTCACCTGTTTGCCGTCGATGGCGATCACGGTGTCCTCGAGATGGAAGACGACGCCGTGCTCCTCGTGCAGGGCGCGCACGAAATCGCCCATCGAGGGTCCGAGGACGCGTTCCATCGGCCGCTTCTCGGGCGCCACGACATGGACCTCGATCGCGCGGGCGCGCAGGGCGGCGGCGGCCTCGAGGCCGATGAAACTCGCGCCGATCACGACCGCGCGGCGTGCCGTCTTGGCGAGCTCGACGATGGCCCGGCTGTCGGCCAGGCTGCGCAGCGTGTGGACATGCGGCAGCTCGGCGCCCGGGATCGGCAGGCGGACGGGCTCGGCGCCAGTGGCCAGCAGCAGGCGGTCATAGGGAACCTTGCCGCCACCGGCGAGCGAGACCTCACGGGCGCGAAGGTCGACGGCCGTGACGTTGGCCTTGAGACGGAGCTCGACGGCGTTGTCGGCATAGAAATCGTCGCCGCGCAGGGGAATCCATTCCTCGGGCGCAGTGCCGGCGAGATAGTCCTTGGAAAGGTTCGGACGGTCGACCGGCGGAGCATCGTCGCTGCTCAGC
>JABCYT010000117.1 GCA_013290035.1 Alphaproteobacteria bacterium | reverse complement strand
CCGACGCCGAAGTGACGATGTCGAGCCAATATGGCGCATTGCTGCTGGCCTGGGCAGAAGGCGGCATTCACTGGTCCGACGGCAGAAAGCGTCCCGACCTGTACGGATTCTAGTTGCGCACGAGCCGTAGCCCACACAGTCAGCCTCACCTTACGCGCGCTTCGACCCTGTCAGGCGTCTATCCGCTGAGAGGTTGGCATTTCAATCACGGACGGCCAGACCTCGCCACGTCAAAGCCGTACACGCGGGCGGTGTTGCCGCCGGCGATCTTGGCCTGTTCGTCGGCCGGCACTCCGGCCAGGATGTCCGCCAGGATCTTCCGCGACTGGGGAAACGTCGATTCGCTGTGCGGGTAGTCCGAGCCCCACATCATGTTGTCGACGCCGATGACGTCGCGCAGGCGAACGCCGACGGCATCCTCCTGGAAGCTCAGCACGACGTTGCGGTGGAAGAAGTCGCTCGGGACCATGCCGTCCTTGAACCGGTAGATCGCCTCGCCGTGGCGCTCGCGGTAGGTGTAGTCCATGGTGGAGAGCACGTGCGGCACCCATGCCAGCTCGAACTCCACGATGGCCAGGGTGAGACGGGGATGACGCTCGAAGACGCCGGAGAAGATCAGGTCGCACATCGACAGCGCCGGATAGAACGCCTTGGTCGCGCGGCTTGAGGCGTCGCGCAGCGTCACCTCGCCGGCGCCGCGGATCTTGCCCTGCCGTCGCGTGGCCGTGTGCAGGCTGAGCGGCAGGTCGAGCGCCGCGGCGGCGGCCCAGAACGGCTCGTACTCGGGCTGGTCGTAGCGTCGGTGCTCGAGGGGATACTCGGTGATCATGGCACCGGCCAGGCCGAGGCGGGCGGCGCGCTCCAGCTCCCTGATCCCGTCCTGGACGTCGTCCAGGTTGATCATCGCGATGCCCTTGAGCCGGGCGGGATCGGTGCGGCAGAACTCGGCGATCCAGTCGTTGTAGGCGCGAAAGATGGCGGACATCAGGCCCGAGTCCGCCACCCTGAAGTAGAAGAGCCCCTGCGAGGGATAGAGGACTTCACCGGCCACCCCGTCGAGCGCCATGTCCTTGAGATGTTGCTCGGGGTCGTAGCCGCCCACGTGCACGTCCTCGAGGCGCCCCTGGCCGGAGATGGTCTCGGGCGCCTCGAACCGCGCGCCGGCGTTCGAGATGAGGCCGATCCCGGAGAGGATCTGATCCGCCTCGACCACGATCTGGTCGGCGCCGTCGATCCGTTGCAGCCGCGGCGCACGATCCCGGAACGCCGCATCGATGCGGGTCTGCCACAGATCGGGCGGTTCGAAGACGTGAGAGTCGGACGAGAGAATCAGCGGCAGCACCGGCATCTCCTTTGTCGCTCGATCGGCGGCAGCACCTTTGGCAACCGGCCCATCGCCGTCAATGGCCGCTTCTTCGTTTCAGGTCGTGTCCCGCTCGCTGTCATCCCGAGCGAAGCGAGGGACCCTTCGCGGCGCCGATCAAGGGTCCCTTGCTGCGCTTGGGATGATAATATCTTTTCGTCACAGAGCGACGTCAGGGCAGCGCGTCGGGTGCAAAGCCGGCCGGCACCTTGAGATCGAGCCGGGCGCGGAATTGGCGTGACCATGCCGCGTTCGCGACTCGCTGCGCCTCGGCCAGGATCCTGGGCTCGTCCATGGTCAGGACCGCGCCGTCGCGTATCAGCCATTTGCCGTCGACCATGACCGCCTGAACGTCGCGCGCCTGGGCCTGGTGCACGAAGGTGGCGACGACCCGCAGCACCGGGATCATGTGGGCGCGTTGCAGGTCGACCACGATCAGGTCGGCCTTGTTGCCGGGCGCCAGCCAGCCGCCGTCGGGCACGCCCAGCGCGCGATAGCCGTTGCGGGTCGCCCAGCGCAGCGCCTGCTCGGGAGTCGGATTGCGGCCGTCCTCGCGCCGGATGCGCTCCATGAACAGGCCGGTGCGCAGCACCTCGACCATGTCCTCCGCCATGTTGTCGCTGCCCATGGCGATGGTGCAGCCATGGGCCTCGAGGTCGGCGATGTGCGGGCTCAAACCGCGCCGCGCCGCGATGGCGGCATTGAAGGCCACGGTGACGCCCGCCTCGCCAAGAAGCTTCTCTTCGCTTGGCTCCATGCAGCGGCAATGGGCGCAGATCAGCCGGTCGTGCAGGAAGCCCAGGTCCGCCAGGTACTCGGTGGGCAGCCGGTTGCGGTGCGCCTTGACGGCCGCGACCTCGCCCCAGATCTGGTTGAGATGGATGGTGGCCCAGGTGCCGAGCCGCTGCTGCAGGCCGCGCAGGTCGCGCAGCAGCTCGGGTGAGCACATGTCGGGCGCCCAGGCCGAGACGGCGATGCGCAGGCGCCCGTCGGCCTTGCCGTTCCATTTGCCGAAGGTGTCCTCGATGATCCGGAGGTGGCGCTGGCCCAGCGCGCGGTCGAGCCGGTAGGGCGCCGGATCGCCGATCGAGGTGCCGATCCTGTCATAGGCGCGCTCGCCCAGCAGGAAGCGCATGCCGGTTTCGGCCAGCGCCTCGGCATAGTCGTCGACGTCGTTGGAATCCTCGAGCGCCAGGGTCGTGCCGCTGCGCAGCGCCTCGAGCGCGCCCAGTTGCGCCATGACGCGGCGTTCGTCGGGGGTCATGTCGGGCAGGGGAATCGGCGAGAGGCCGCCGGAGAAGGGCGGCTTGTGCGGCGGCGAGAGGTCCTCGAACACGCCGCGCGCCAGGGTCATGGTGAGGTGGGTGTGGATGTTGGCGAAGCCGGGCATGACCATCTTGCCCGCACCGGAGACGCGCTCGGCCGCGGGATAGCGCGCCAGGATGTCGGCGTTGGGCCCGATTGCCGCGATGCGATCGGCCTCGATGGCGATCGCGGCGTCGTAGTGGACCGAATCGCGATCGTCGACGGTGACGATCGCGGCGTTGTGGATGACGGTGGTCAAAGCTCTCCCCTCGGACTTTCCCGATCACAGGACGTTCGACCGGCCAATGCAAGGGCAATGCCTCCATATCGCGGGCCGGTGAATAAAAATGGTCTAAATCTTGCGTGTGTTTTTCCGGGCTGATGCCGTCTCGACTGCACCGAAGCCCGTCAACACGAGAGTCAATCCAACGCAAAGGAGGTCGTTAATGTGTGATTACTCACTGGAGGCGTATCTATCCCGACCTGCTGAAGAAGGAGAGAAGCTCACCCTCGAGCGTTTCCCAAGTGGTTCCCAGGGGTTCACGACCGGGCCGAGCTGCGACCTGGCCGTGTGCGTCCCGGCGGAGACCCACTTGTTGCTGGAAGGCATCGGCGAGACCGTTCGCCAGGCCTGCGGGGTCGGCGCCGTTGAAGAAGTCGTGATGACCCGCCTCGAAGGCGGTCCCTACAAGGATGCCGTGAGATTTTCCAACGGGACGGAAATCTCGCTGCAAAGGTTCGACCGCGGCCTGACGGCCGTGATCGTTGCCTTCCCTCAAACCCGCATCGAACCGGCGGACGCAGCCGTCGCGCCTGCGGAGCCCGAGTACGTCTAGTCGGCTCCGTCGCCGCAGCTAACCCGCATACGCCCGCCGAAATCGTCCTTCGGCGGGCGCAGAGAACCGCTCAGCCCTTGAGGAAGGCCAACAGGCCGGCTTGATGGTGTGCCTGCCTGCGCGGTGGGCATGCCGTGCGCGCGGCAAATCACGAACGACGCGGGCTGCCTGGCGTCGTTCGAAGTCGATGCGCCCGTCGACCGGCAGGCCGGGCAGGTGGCGGCGCAGGCAATCCAGCCCGCGCTCGACCGCGCCGGCGCGCACTCAGAGAGTCGGCGTCCTTGACCTGGCCGACATCGGGCCGGCAGCCCGCTGACGATGGTAGGGGGCTTGTCAATGCCCCTGGTTCCCGCCGACAATGGACATCCGGTAGCAGTCTGCTCCGGAAATTCTATTGGGGGGATAGTTCATGAATACAACTCAAGCTGGGCTGAGCTGGTACACGGGGCCGATTTTTCGGGGTGTCGACTACAGCCCGACCTGGCCGAGCTGGGTGGTGGGAACGGGGGCAAGCCAGACGGCCGACTCGGATTTTGCCAATGATGCTTTCCAGTCGTTCTGGAGCAACCAGTACCTGCCGGCCCCTGCGGGGGACACCAGCGCTCCGGTCCGCAACGCCAGCTATCGCAATGACCTGAAGACTCTCCAGGGCTTCGGCTTCAACCTGGTGCGGCTCTACAACTGGGACATGGCGCGCGGCTCGACGTCGGTGACCGGCCGCGCGCTCGATCACATCAACTTCCTCGACTGCGCCAACGCGCTTGGGCTGAAGGTCGTCGTACCGGTTTCCGACTATTTTCTGGGCGACGATCAGTACGCCTGGAACAATACGGTGCTCGCCGGCTACGCATTCAGTCAGGCTCCTGCGGGGATTCAAAACGACTTCAATCTGTTCATCGCCAGTATCACCGATCCGACGACGAACAAGATCCATAGCGCGATTCACTCCATCAGCGTCGGCAACGAGGGCGATATCGGCCAGGGCATATTTGGCACCACGGCGTCCAATTTCCTCGCCCGCACGATCTGGTGGATCTATAACCTGCATCTGCAGATCAACGGCAGCGGCGCCGCTGGCCCCAACGGCAAACCGGTCGTCAACGGTCCGACCCCGATCGTCCCGCTGAGCGCGACCTTCTCCAACGCCGATCAGGGCGGCTCGACCGGCAGTTGGTTCCAATGCCTCATCAGCGGCGTCGCGCAGAATCAGGCCACGCCCAACGGCTGCGCCCTGGGTGGCAACTTCACCACCGCCGTGACGGGCCTCGCCGCGACCGACTCGACCTACACCGGCTACTACTACAACAGCACCAACGTCAGCCAAGTCACCATGACGTCGGGTTACCCCAACACCCTCGCCAATACCGTCGCCCTGTACGACAGCGGCGCCACCCCTTGGCCTGGGGCGAAGTTCAACGTCCCATTGCTGTTCATGGAAGTGTTCACCGAGAATCGCACCCAGTTCCCGTTGCCCACCGATCAGGCGGTCGCGGCCGTCAACCAGGCGGCGGCGCTGGAGGGCTATCTCAAGACGCACTATGCTGGGACGCCGCTCAGCAGCACGAACCTGATGGGCTACAACTATTTCGAGTTCAACGACGAACAGGTGGTGAAGCTCACGGGTCTTTTCGGCTACACCAGCCAATCCCAGAACGCACAGACCGGCACGACCGCCGTCTGGTATCCGCCGAACGTCTTTCCCGACGACATCTTCCCGGTGTGTTCCCTCAGCGCCACGCCGGGACCGAAGGGCGCCGGCACGCTGGCCGGGGCCTTGCAGGCCCTCTTTCCGGTCGCCCATATGCAGGGCACGATCGTTGCCGCGTTCGGCGGCAAAGGCCACTGGCTGGCGACCTTCTATGGAGGGTCCTCGGTGCCGCAGGGAATAGTGCCCGGTATGTACGTCATCGGCCAGGGCATCCCGATCGGCACCACCGTCTCGAAGGTTGACGGCGGCCAAGCGGTGGCGATGAGCGTGGTCGTGACCAACGCCAGCACGGCGACCAGCAACCCGTTCTCGGTCGGCACCAGTCAGGTCCAGCTGAAATTCATGGCCTAGAATATTCAGATTCTAGAGCAGCTTATGTCCGATCCGATGGAACCGCGTGCGCTTTCATCTGATCGGACGCTGCTCTAAGGAGTGGTCTCGTGACGCGCAGCGGGCTGAGAGCAGCGCAGAGAGCAAACAAGTCGAGCTGCGTCTTGCCGTCAACGCATTGATCTGCCTGAACGGCAAAACACGCATCGGCCATACGACTGGCAAAGCGGCCGCCCGTCACATCCGGAAGGCAAGAGTTGATCGTGTCAGCGTGCGTCGTCGGCATGCCGTGCGGGAATCCCCTGTAGGTTTTCAGCGTGCCCGCCTGCAGTTCTTGGTCGTGACGGTAGGCATGCACTCTCCTCGTTGCGCTACGAACTCGCGGCGGCGACAATGGGCCGTGGCTGTCGCCGGCGAAATCATAAAGGCGTAGCGACTCTTCGGCAGATCGGCCTTGCGGGAGGACAGACATGAGTACCTCGATCGCTGACGAACGCCGTCTGCTGGCCGCAGAAGAATACGAACCCGTCGCCCGCAGCCACTATCCGGCCCTGGCGGGCCTTGGGCGCGACGAGCTGATGGAACTGGTGCGCTGGCTGCGCGAGCGGCGCGGCAAGTTCCGCGGCCAGATCGAACATCGCCGCCGCGTGCGCCGCGGCAAGGCCGACGCGCGCAATACGGCGGCCGAGCCGCCGAGCGAGCGTGGCGTGGCGGCCAAGAAGCAGGTGTTTGCCCGCGCGCTGAAGCGCGCCAATGCCCGGCTCGACAGCGTGCTCGCCGACGAGAAGCGCGCGGCGATGCGGGCCGGCATGCATGCCGCCCTCGAACGCAAGCGCCGCGCGCCCGTCCACCACCCGCCGAGCGGTCGTCGCGCACGCGGCGGCGCGCAGCCGATCGAAAATCCCAAGGGCGCCGACATCGTTCAGCCCGCGACGGTCGGCAGCATCTCGCAGGCCGGTCGGGTCGCGCAGGCGCGCCGCGACAAGAGGGAAAAGACGTAGATCGCTGGCGCGCCACTCAGTGCGCCCCCCAGCAACGAGAAAACAGAATCGGCGTTACCGCCGTTCGAAGTCGATGCGCTCGTCGACCGGCAGGCCGAGCAGGTGGCGGCGCAGGCAATCCAGCCCGAGCTCGACCGCGCCGGCGCGTACCCAGTCACGGCCACCTATAAGGCGCGCCTGGCGCGAGACGGTGGCCCTGGTGTCGGCGATGCCGACGCAGATCGTACCGCCGAAGTCGGGACGGTCGGCGCCTGCGTCGAGCTCGATCAGCAGGGCCAGCGCATGGCTGGCGCCGCTTTCTTTCCGAAGGGTCCGGCCCACCGATTCGGCCGCCTCCGTCGACACGCCGTTGATGCCGAGTTCGCCCGGATCGCGCGCCACGATGCCGCGCCGGAACACATGCTCCGCGCCGGCGAGCGGCGCCAGGCGGGCCGCGAGATGGCCGCCGCTGAACATCTCCGCCGTCGACAGCGTGTGGCCGCGCTCCAGCAGGGTGGCGAGGATCACGCCTTCCAGGGTCTGGTCGTCCTCGGCGATGATGAAGTTGCCCAAGCGCTTGCGCACCTCGGCCTCGACGGGCGCCAGCCGCGCCAAAAGGTCGGCCTCGTTCTCGCCGTGCACGGCGAGCTTGGTCTCAAGCTGCGGATAGTGCGCCTGGAAGCCCAGCTTGATGTCGCCGCCGTTCTTGAAGACCTCCATGTCGGCCAGCATGTTGTCGGCGCGCGATTCGCCAATGCCGAAGGAATGAAAGCGCTTCAGGCGCGTCACGCCGGTAATGCCGCCCAGCTTCAGGAGGCGCGGGATCACCTGCTCGTCCAGCATGCGGCGCATCTCGCGCGGCACGCCCGGGGTGAAGAAGAAGCGCGCCTGGCCGATGGTGACGGCGAAGCCGCAGGCCGTGCCGATCGGGTTGTCGATGAACTCGGCATTGGCCGGCAGCATCGCCTGCTTGCGGTTGTTGGGCGGCATAACCCGGCCGCGCCGGGCGTACGACTCCGTCATGCGGGTCATCCAGTAGTCGCTCAGCACCAGTTCGACGCCGCAGGCCTCGGCCGCCACCTCCTGCGAAAGATCGTCGACCGTGGGGCCCAGCCCGCCATTGACGATCACCGCATCGGCGCGCTCGCCCGCCTGGCGGAAGGCTTGCAGCAGGCTGGCGCGGTCGTCGCCGACCGTGGTGCCCCAATGGACCGTGAGCCCGACATCGCCGAGGCGCTGGGCCATATGGCTGTAGTTGGTGTTGATGGTCTTGCCGGTGAGGATCTCGTCGCCGGTACAGAGGATTTCCACGCGCATTGCGGCGATTATCGGCTAACGTCGTCCCAAAATCGAGGGAGATGCTCATGACCGCTTTATCACCCTATCTGCGCGACGCGCTGGCCAAGGTCGGCACCTCGACCCTGACCGGGGTGCTGAACCGCCGGGGCCTGCGCAGCATGACGCTTTTCGACGTCTGGCCGCTCCGGCCCGAGCAGCCGCGCATGGTGGGCATCGCCTTCACCATGCGCTTCATCCCCTCGCGCGAGGACATGGACGGGCCTTCTTCGAAGAACCGCAGCACGGTCCAGCCGCAGGCCATGGAGGAATGCCCGCCGGGCCACGTGCTGATGATCGATTCGCGCGGCGATTCGCGCGCCGCATCGGCCGGCGACCTCTATGTCGGGCGCCTGAAGGCGCGCGGTGCGGCGGGAATCGTCACGGATGGCGGCTTTCGCGACACCGACGGCGTGGCCAAGACCGGGCTGCCG
>JABCYT010000116.1 GCA_013290035.1 Alphaproteobacteria bacterium | reverse complement strand
CCGACGGTGCTGCAGCCTGTGGATTGCGGTCAAAAATACGAAAGGCCGGCCGCTTGGGGAACGACCGGCCTTCCTTAGGAGCCCGCCTGGGTGTGGGGTTATCGAAGCCTTGGGGTGTGTGGGAAGGGGGCTTCGATGAGCGGCCTGGGAAAGCCGCCGGCGGGCTATTGGGATCTCGGGGGTCACGGCGCGCCGGGTAGAAAGCGCTGCCAGTTCTGGGTGGGAAAACCTTTCGGATATGAATTACAACAGCCTAGGGCTGTCTCTAATGCAGATAACTTAACAAATGAGACCGGCGCACGTCACTTGCAAAACTGCATATCTGAGTTGGGATACCCCCCGGCATTTGCTGGGTTTTCTTGCATCTTTGCGACAGCAGATAGGCAAAAAAGGGGGTGCAGGTTTCGCGCAAATTGCCGTGGAATGTTCGATTATTCTTTTGATTTCAATGAGTTGATT
Organism: Alphaproteobacteria bacterium; assembly: GCA_013290035.1. Lineage (GTDB taxonomy): Bacteria > Pseudomonadota > Alphaproteobacteria > Reyranellales > Reyranellaceae > Reyranella. The sequence goes on along the minus strand of JABCYT010000116.1, from coordinate 7,844 downwards.
GCTCGGAGCCGAATCCACTCCAGCGAGTGAAGTGCAAATTGACCGAAAGTTGCAGTTGAGCCTGCTGCACCGACAGAAACGCTCCCCAAGCGGGAGAAAAATCCCCCGCGACTTGCCATCGCGATCAGCGCTTCATGCCGGCTTCGGCCCCAATTCCATGGTAAACGAACCCGACCCAGCCAGCAGAACTCAAACTGGCCGCCGTCTCCTGGAGTGTTCATTCGTGCGATTCGTCTCTTGTTGTCGACTCCTGCTCGCCCTGTTCGGTTGCGCCGCAATGTCGACGGTTCTTGCCCAGCCCGCCGCGGCCGGCGTAGAGGAAGCTGTCAAGGCCATGCAGGCCGGCGATTTGGCGACCGCGGAAAAAGAAGTCCAGGTCCTGCTCAAGGAACGCGACCCGCGCGCTCAGTTCCTCGCCGGCCTCTACATCTACGGCAATCCCGAGTCGAAGTTCTACGACGTCAACAAGGCGACGCCCCTGCTGCTCGACGCCGCCGAGCGCGGTTATGTGCCGGCGATGCTGCCGGTCGCCGGCGCTTATGCCGAAGGCAAGGGCGTGCCGAAAAGCGCCTTCGACGCCTACAAGTGGATCGCCATCGCCGAACACTGGAACGCGCCAGTGGCGCCGCAGGCCTACGAGCAGATAGCGCGTGAGCTGAAGCCCGACGAAATCGAAAAGGCCAAGGCGGAAGCTTTGGCCTACACCTTCAAGACGAAATGATCGCGCTGCGGGTGGCGCTGCTCGCGGCGCTGCTCGCCGTAAGCGGCGTCGCGCACGGCCAACAGGTCGGCGCGGCCGACGTCGCGCCGGCTTTGCGCCCTGCGGTCGAAGCCTATCGTGCCGGCGATCTCGCCGCGGCCGAAGCCGCTTTTCGGGCGCGCGCCTCGAGCGACGTCGATGCCGAAGCCTGGCTGGGCGCCGTCCAATTCGACCGCGGCGCCGATCGCGAAGGACTGCGCCACATCCAACATGCCGCCGACGCCGGCTCGAGCGAAGGCGCACACCGGCTGGCACTGGTCTATGCCCAAGGTCTGGCGGGCACGCCGCGCGACGAGAAGCGCGCGGTCGAGCTCTTCGAGAAGGCCGCGGCGGCCGGCCACGTACGCGCCCAGATCAATCTCGGAATTCTCTATATGCGCGGCCAGGGCGTGCCGGCCGACCTCATCCAGGCGCGCGCCTGGCTGGAGAAGGCGGCGGCCAGCGGCGACCCGCAGGCGCTCTACACGCTGGGCCGCGCCTTATCGGAGAGCGCGGGACAGGCCGTCGCCGACCCGGTGCGCGCCGCCGACCTCTATCGACGGGCGGCCGAGAAAGGCAATGCCCTGGCCGGACTGCGCTACGGCCTGGCGCTGAGTGAAGGCAACGGCGTCAAACGCGATCCCGTGGCCGCCCAGCGCTGGCTGATACAAGCGCAGGAAAGCGGCATACCCGAGGCCGCCCTTGCCATGGGCGACTTGGCGGCGCGCACGCCCGCCACCCGCGACAAGGCAACCAACGAGAAGATCGTCCAATCGGCGCTGAGCTGGTACCAGGGAGCCGCCAACGCCGGCGTGCCGTCGGCGCAGTTCAAGCTCGCCAACGCCTACTTCGCCGGCGTCGGCGTACCGCGCGATCCCGCGCAGGCGCTGCTCTGGTACAGTCGCGCCGCCCAGCAGGGATTGCCGCAGGCCCAGCATGCGGTCGGCATCATGCTGATCGGCGGCGTCGCCGGCGCGCGCGATCCGGTCGAGGGCTACAAGTGGCTGTTGCTCGCCGAGAAGGGCGGCCACCCGGATTCCCGCGTCGTTCGGGAAAAGGCGGCGGAGCAAATTGCCGAACCAGACCGCAAGCGCGCCGAGGCATTAGCGCAGAGCTTCGTGCCGACGTCCGAGCGTCCGAGCGACGAAGGATCGGCGGCGCGCGCCAATCCGCCAAGGACTCCGTCCAACCGCTAGATCCGGCCCATGAGCATGCTGTCCGTCACGCGACAGGCGCGCCCCGAAGTCACCCTCGCCGTCTGCCGCGGCGCCTGCCGGCTGATGCGCCAGGCCGGCCATTCGGTGCTGCTCGAAGTGCCGTTGCCCGACGGCAGGCGGGCCGACATCTTCGCCGTGGGCCGCGCCGGCGAGATCACCATCGTCGAGGTGAAATCATCGATCGAGGATTGGCGGGTCGACGTCAAATGGCCCGACTATCTCGACTGGTGCGACCAGCTCTACGTCGCCGTGCCCGTCGACTTCCCGCAGTCGCTCATTCCGGAGGAGATCGGCCTGATCGTGGCCGACTCCTATGGCGGGGAGATCCTGCGCTCATCGCCGCGCCGGCCAGTGGCGGCGGCGCGCCGCAAGTCGCTGTTGATCGACTGCGCGCGGCTGGCCTCCGAACGGTTGGCCCGGCTGGAAGATCCCGACTTCGGCGATATCGCCTAGGCCTGAGCGGGTCTACGCCAGCATCGCTTGGGCAACGACATGCGCTGCCGCGCCGGCGGCGCTCTGGCCGCGACTGGCCTCGGCCATGCGGATGCGCGCATAGGCCATGACGTCGGTCGGCGGGCCGATTCTCTCGATCCTGCCGTCCATCACCAGCGCCACCCTGTCGGCGATGGCGAGCGGCGCCAGCCGATGGGTGATCATGATCACCGTGCGGCCGCGGGTATTGGCCTTGAGCTGGCGCAGCAGCTGTTCTTCGGTGGCGGGGTCGAGCGCGCTGGTCGCCTCGTCGAGGATCAGGATGCGCGGGTTGCGGATCAGCGCGCGGGCGATGCAGAGAAGCTGCCGTTGGCCGGTCGACAGCCCGTGGCCGCGCTCGCCCAGCACGGTGTTGTAGCCCTGCGGCAGGCGCTGGATGAAATCGTGCGCGCCGACGAACCTCGCCACCGCCACGACCCGGCCGGGATCCTTGTCGACCACGCCCATCGCGATGTTCTCGCGCACCGATCCGGTGAAGAGCTGCACGTCCTGCGGCACGCAGCCGATCTGGGCGCGCAGCTGCGCCGGCGAGATGTGCGCAATGTCGGTGCCGTCGACCAGCACACGGCCGGCGGTGGGTTTGAACAATCCCTGGACGAGATTGGCGATCGTCGTCTTGCCCGAGCCCGACGGCCCGACGATGCCCAGGATCTCGCCGGCGGCCACCACGAGATCGGTGTCGCGCAGGATCGCCGGCGCATTGTCGTCGGCACGATAGGAGACGCCCTCCAAGGCGACCTCGCCCACCAGCGCCGGCATGGGCGCGCGCTCGCCGGGCGGGCTTTCGACCGCTTCGCGCATCAGCCCGTCGATTCGCTTGAAGGCCGCGCCGACAGCCTGCAGCTGATGCCAGGCCGCGACCAGCTGACGCATCGGCTGCAGGGCGCGCGTGGCCAGCATGTTGGCGGCGATCAGCGCGCCCACCGTCATGCGGTGATCGAGCACCTCATGAACGCCGATCACGACGATGAGGAGCGATGCCACGAGCTGCAGGGAACCCGAGGCGCTAGTGGCGATGTTGGCGAGGTTGTTGGCGCGGAAACTCGTAAAGGCGGATTGCTCGACTCGCGCCTGCCAGCGCTTCTCGACCTCGGCCTCGAGCCCGAGTGCCTTGATGGTGGCGGCGTTGGCGACCGTCTCGGTCAAGGTCGAGCTTTTGGCGGCGAGCGCCTGGAAGCCCTCATCCGCCAAGCGTCGCTGCGCACGGTGGGTCGCCAGCGACACGCCGACCAGGATCGGAATCGCCGTGGTTGCGATCATGCCGAGCGTTGCACTGATGGCGAAGGTGGCGGCGAGGAACAGCGCCACGAAGGCGATGTCGATGGCGAGCACCGGCATCTGCCCGGTGAAGAAGCTGCGCAGGACGTCGAGCTGGCGCAGCCGCTCGACGATGACACCCGATGGCGTGCGCTCGAAATGACGGTAGGGGAGCTGCACCAGATGGTGCAGGACCTCGGCGCTCATCAGCGTGTCGAGGCGCGCACCGGTGCGCGCCGACAGCCAGCCGCGCATCACGCGCAACGCGAAGTCGAGGCCATAGGCGACCAGCATGCCCGCGCAAAGCACCGCCATGACCGAGGCTCCGCCGGTCGACGGACCGCGGCCGATCACCATGTTCAGCACCAGCATCATGAACAGCGGCGTGGCGAGGCCCAGCACGTTGATCACGAAAGAGGCGGCGGCGAGCTTCAGGATCACGGGCCGCACACGCATCCAGAGCGGCGCATACCATGCCTTGCGCCGTTCGTCGGGCCGCGGCTCGCGCATCACCAGGGCGCGCGTGCCGAGCGCCATGACCTCGTCCGTCGACAGCCGCCAGGCGCGGCCCTCGACGACGTCCAGCACGACCCAGCGGGCGCCTTTTCCCGTCACCACGACATGGGCCGGCTGGCCGGCCGCCACGAGGGCGAACGGCAAGGGCAGCTCGCCCAGCCGCTCCGGCGTGAGGTCGAGGGCCTGCGTTTCAAGGCCAAGCCGCGCGCCGGCCGTCAGGAAGGCGCTCTCGTCGAGACCCGCCGCGGGCACCGCCGCCAGCCGGCGCACATCGGCTTCACTCAGCGGCCGGCCGACCTGCTGGGCGATGTAGAGCAACGCGCGCATGAGCGAATCGATCGGGCGGCTTCTGTCGCCGTCCCAAACCGAGGGTTGGAACCCGCCATTTTCCAGAGGGGCCATTTGCCTCTCTGAGATTACTCGAAATTCGCGCTAAATCAATTGATTAGCAATGTTTCCTAAAGCTTATCGTGCGCTAAAGGCGCGCTTCAGCTCGGCCGCGAGATCGGTACGCTCCCAGGAGAAGCCGCCATCCTTGTCGGGCTTGCGCCCGAAATGGCCGTAAGCCGCGGTACGCTTGTAGATCGGCTTGTTGAGCTGGAGCGTGCGACGGATGTGGGTCGGCCTGAGCGGGAAGATATCGGACAGGACCTTCTCGAGCTTGCGCTCGTCGACCTTGCCGGTGCCCTGGGTGTCGACATAGAGCGACATCGGATCGGCCACACCGATCGCATAGGCAACCTGGATCAGGCAGCGATCGGCCAGTCCGGCGGCCACCACGTTCTTGGCGAGGTAGCGCGCGGCATAGGCCGCCGAGCGGTCGACCTTGGTCGGGTCCTTGCCGGAGAAGGCGCCGCCGCCGTGCGGCGCGTAGCCGCCGTAGGTGTCGACGATGATCTTGCGGCCTGTGAGGCCGCAATCGCCGTCGGGGCCGCCGACGACGAAGTTGCCGGTTGGATTGACGAAGAAGTCGGCCGCCTTCTTGGGCATCCAGCCCTGGGGCAGCGACTTCGCGACATGGCCCGCGATCATCTCCTTGACCATGCCCGAGTTGTATTTCTTGCCCTTGCCGGTCGCTTCGCGGTGCTGCGTGGAGACCACGACTTTGGTGGCGCCAATGGCCTTGCCGTCGACGTAGCGCACGGTGACCTGGCTCTTGGCGTCGGGCTGCAGGTCGGGCAGCTCGCCCGAACGGCGGGCCTTGCTCAGGACCTCGAGGATCTTGTGCGAGAAATAGATCGGGGCCGGCATGAATGAGCCCTTCTCGTATTCCTCGCTGTCGCGGCAGGCGAAGCCGAACATCAGGCCCTGGTCACCGGCGCCTTCCTGCTCGCCGAGGTTGCCGCCCTTCTTCTTGGCGTCGACGCCCATGGCGATGTCAGGCGACTGGCCGTGCAGCAGCACCTCGACGTCAGCGCCGTGGAAGCTGAAGCCGTCCTGGTCATAGCCGATGTCGCGCACGACATCACGGGCGATCTCGGTGAGCGCTTCGCGGTTGACGATCGTGTGCTTGCCATACTTGTGCATGTAGGGCGCCGAGGCGCGGCCTTCGCCGGCGATGACGATCTTGTTGGTGGTGGCCAGCGTCTCGCAGCCCAACCGCGTGTTGGCGTGGCTGTCATCGGCATGGCCGAGCTTGACGTCGTTGGCGATGAAGGCGTCGAGAATGGCGTCCGAGATCTGGTCGCAGACCTTGTCCGGATGACCTTCGGAAACCGATTCGCTGGTGAAAATATAATCCTTGAGCGTCAAGCAGCCCTCCCACAGATCACACTGGACTCCGGGCAGGGCGGCGGGGCCGCCAACGTCCGGCTTAGCCTTTATTGTCGCGGTGGCAAGTCGTCCAAATCCGTCCGCGGCGGCATCGACCATCGAGGCCGCGCCGCTAAAAACTCCAGATGCGTGGGGAAATCAAGGGCTTCCGTTCGCCCTCGCATACCCTCTCTGTGACCAAAGCCCGCTAGCGCCCTTTGCGGCCGCCCAAAACCTCGGCGTGGCTGGCGGCGCCCACGGCCTTGACCATCTCGAAGATACGCTTGCGCACCCGCGCCTCGCGGATCTTGTAGTAGGCCCGCACCAGCTCCAGGGTTTCGCGCTTGATCAGCGGATCCTTTTCCTGCTCAAACGGCGTGCCGGCCTCGCCGAAGCCCTTGCGCCCACGACCGGACATCGGCCGGCCGGACAGCGCATTGGATGGCATCTCGTCGAAGAAATAAGAGACCGGAACATCCAACACCTTGGCGAACTCGAACAGTCGGCTCGAGCCGATGCGGTTGGAGCCGCGCTCATATTTTTGAATCTGTTGAAACGTGAGGCCGACAGCCGTCCCGAGCTTCTCCTGGCTCATCCCGAGAAGGGTACGGCGCTGGCGCATGCGCGCCCCGACATGAACGTCCACCGGATGTGATCTTGCCATCGCTTCTGGTTCCTTTTGGTCTAGCTTCGCGTATTACAACGCGGTTGCGCAAGTAACGTGGCGGACAATTCTCAAGTTGCATTGGGGGCAGAATCCTCAGTGCAAAAATGCATATCTGCACGTCTGGGCTGCATATTAACTTATCGTCTATCCGCAATAATGCAAGTTGAACCCGTCGGACGCTAAGGGTCAAAATCTTACAAGCGTATGGGCCGCCTACGTCGACCGCTGACAAACAATACCGCGACAAAAAACCCGATGAGGGCGAGCAACGTCCAATCGCCCCAGCGGCTGTAGGGCGTGGCCGCGCGTGCAACCGGGAGTCGGTGGTCGATGATGCCCTGTTGCTGCATATCGAGTGAGGCCAAGACCCGGCCATAGGCGTCGATCACGGCAGATACGCCGGTGTTGGCCGCACGGATCATGGGCAGCCCTTCCTCGACCGCGCGCAGGCGGGCACTCACCAGGTGCTGGTAGGGGCCGGTCGACAGGCCGAACCAGGCATCGTTGGTGACGTTCACCAGCCAGAGCGGCCGCGCACCGGGGCCGGTGACGGCGCCCGGGAAGATCACCTCGTAGCAGATCACCGGCGAGAACGGCGCCAAGCCCGGCAGGCCGATGGTGACCCGCTGCTCGCCTTCCTCGAACGAGCCGCGGCCGATGAAGCCGGAAACCGGCGCGAGCTGCTTGTGGAAGGGGATGTATTCGCCGAGCGGCACCAGGTGGACCTTGTCGTAGGAAGCGAGGATCGCCCCTGTCCCATCGATCGCCAGCAGTGAATTCCAGACGCCGTCCTCGGGCCGGCCGTTGCTGCGCGCCGCGCCGGTCAGGAGATAACCGCCCGGCGGCACCGCCCTGGCCATAATCGAAAGCACGGGCGAGCCCGGCTCGACGATGAACGGCGGCGCCGTCTCCGGCCAGATCACGGCCGCCAGGCGGTCGAAGCCCGGCCGTCGGCTCATTTCCACCAGCTCGGCAAGCTGCCGGCCACCATTCTCCGGCCGCCACTTCTCGGCTTGCGCGACATTGGGCTGCACGATGCGCACCCAAGGTCCGTGGTCGGCGTCGGCTTCCATCATGCTCTGGCCGGCAAAGCCTGCGATGCCCAACACCCCGAGCGCCGCGATCGAGGCGCGCCAGCCGGCAGTCGGCGCCGTCAGCACGAGGAACGTCAGCGCGCTGAGGCCATAGACGCCGAACAAGGCGG